>JBCBGR010000151.1:0-6368 GCA_038526555.1 Pseudomonadota bacterium | reverse complement strand
AGTTCCATTCCATCGCAGCCTGCGCTTCATTCGGGCGACGGACAGCAATCACCGGGCTGGCGGGGGCGCAGAGATCGAAACCCATCCGGTTCAAACCATCGTGGAGTTGCGCGGCGCGTGCCATGATATTGTGACGAAGTTCAGGACGGCTCTTGATCGCGTCATGCGCAGCCTGAGCCGCACAAATATTGGCCGGTGCCGCTGAGGCCGTAAACATATAGGGGCGCATGACCTTGCGCAGCAGTTCAAATTCCGGGTGCTTGGACGCGCAGAACCCACCAACAGAAGCCAGGCTTTTGGAAAAAGTTCCGCTGTAAAAATCAATCTTGTCGAGAACGCCCTGCTCTTCGGCGATCCCGCGACCGCCTTCGCCAAACACCCCGTAACTATGCGCTTCATCCACATAGAGATAAGCGCCGTGACGATCACACACCTCGGCGAACTCATCGATCGGTGCGATATCACCGAACATGGAATAAAGGCCTTCAATCACGACAAGCGCATGACCACCTTCCGCAATCTTCTGACGACCCAGCCGTTTATCAAGGTCCGCTGGATTATTATGGCGGAAGCGAACAGTCGTCGTCCCAGCCAGACGCGTCCCATCAATGATGCAGGCATGTGCGTCTGCATCAATAAAGATAACGTCATTCGGACCCGCAAGACCAGACATAGCCGCCAAATTGGTCACATAGCCGGTTGTGAAGACAATACAGCTGGGCTTATCGAGATGGGCGGCGAGATCACGTTCCAGCTTTTCATGTTCAATATAAGAGCCATTGGCAATGCGGGAGCCCGTTGTCCCTGTCCCGTGGCGATCAATCGCATCTTTCGCCGCCTCGCGCGCAGCCTCATCATAGGTCAGGCCGAGATAGTTATTGGTACCGGCCAAAATGATTTCACGATTGCCGATCCGTCCGCGTGTCGGCCCCATAATGTCGTCAAAGGCCATATTGAACGGATCGACGCCCAACTTAGTCAGGACGCTGGCCCGCTGCTTCAGCGGCTCATATTTGTTGAAGATGGACAGGCCGCTCATGAGTTCAGCAGTTCCTGTATCGCGAGGACCAGTTCGCCAACCGTTTTGACATCAGTGATCACTTCCATCGGAATTGAGATGTCGTAGAAATCTTCAAGTTCCATGATGAGATCGAAAACGGCCGTGGAGTCGACTTCCAAGTCTGACATGATGCCTGAGGTTTTCAGGATCGGCTTATTCTTGACATTATACGGCTTTAGGAGCTCGCAGATCTTGTCAAAGATTTGCTGATCAGTCGGCATACGATCTCTTTGGCGTAGCAACCTTCGGTCGAAGGTCTGTTTTCAGTTGCGCCGTTACCAAGGGTCATGCGGCACGTCCAGAGAGGGAAATCAGCCCTCCCCGTAAACAATTCAAAGCTTATGCCAAGGTTTAAGCCGTCTCGACTGCGCGCAAAGGTGTCTGCGATTGGAGATCGATGATCGCACCATCGAGATATTTCTGCTTCACACGCGCCCGCGAAAGCTTACCGGATGACGTGATGATCATAGTAGATTTGGGCACGAGCATCAGCTGAACAGGCACACCGACCTCTAGCCGGATGGCCGCAGACACGGCTTTTTCAATCTCTTGCAAGAGCTTGGGATCACGCGTCCGGCATTCGAGCAGCAGCATGATCGTTTTCTCATCCCCGGCACCACCAACTGAGAAGGCACAGGCGCGTCCACAGCGATGTGGGGCTGCCGCTTGGGCGGCCCATTCAATATCTTGCGGCCAGATATTGCGGCCATGATAGAGAATAAGGTCTTTATAGCGCCCTGTGACGATCAGCTGACCATCATGCCAGTATCCGAGGTCGCCTGTGTCCAGCCAGCCATCTTTGGAGAATGCCGCTTCGGTTGCCTGGCTATTACGGAAATAACCCGGAGACAGAGACGGACCTTTCAGACAGATACGCCCGACATGATCTTCGCCGAGCACATTATTGTCGGCATCCCGGATTTCGATTTCATGTCCCGGCAGTGAAACACCACACGCCACAAAGGTCCGCGTATCTTCTTCAGGAGTCAAATCAGTTGCAGCCACAGCATCTGAAGTTGTCTCATAACGGCGCATATCAATTGTATGTTTGACCAGGCCCTGGCCCAAGGGTGCGAATGTGGCCGCCAAAGTGGTTTCCGCCATACCGTAGGACGGCGTAAAGGCGGACTCTGGGAAGCCCATCGGTCCAAACATATCAGAGAATTCTGTGAGTGGCTCCGGGCGCACCATATCGCCGCCAATGCCAGCTGCACGCCAGCTGGACAGGTCTAGTTTTCGGTCTTCGCGCCAACGTCGAACGCAGAGCTCGTAACCAAAGGTCGGCGAGTAAGAGAGCGTCCCACCATGATCGGAGATCAGTTGAAGCCATGTAATGGGGCGACGCGTAAAATCAGTCGGGCTGAGATAGTCGACGGAGAGCTGCGCCATCATTGGGGCGATCATGAAGCCGATCAAACCCATATCGTGGTAGAGCGGCAACCAGGATGTCGCGCGGTCCTGCTCATTTACTTGAAGGCCATATTTAGTGATGCCGTGACAATTGGCCGAGACAGAAGACTGAGTCCCAAGAATACCCTTGGGTGAAGAGGTCGAACCCGAAGAATATTGGATATAGCAAAGATCATCGGGACCGAACGGGCGCAGCGTTTCGCCTTTTGGCAGGTCATAGAGCGCATCAAACGTCAAAACAGGTGTCGCCGTATCATTGAGCGCCGAACTCATGATCGGCTCCATCGACTCCGGGGCAAACAGTGCAAAGAAGTCGCCTGTATCGGCCATCCGCTCCAATTGACGCTCGTAAGAAGACCGTCCACCCAGAGTCACGGGAAGCGGAAGTGGCGCAGGCACCAAGCCCGCATACTGACACGCCATAAAGATAACAGCGAATTCGGGCGTCGACACGGCGGCCAGACCAATGCGCGAGTCTTTAGGCGCAAACTTCACCAGACGTAGCGCCAAATCTTGGGCCTGCGCCCGCAAATCGGCATAGCCTAAGGACACCTCCAGACGTCCGCGACCATCGAAATAGTTGAAGCCTGTGTCGCCAGTCGCTGCGTAATCCAAGGCGTCTGACAAAGTCGCAAAATCGCCATGTCTCAACGGAATGTTGCGAGCAGTGGGTGTAGGCTCGGTCATAAATATCTCTCTAGGATGGGTGAACCCATCAATTGTCACGTTATTTTACAGGGAGAAAGCCGGATTTATCCCCTCAGAACCGGCAATGGCTACGTTATTTAAGCTTTCCGTTCACTTAACATACTTATAGATATGCAATTTACACGTCATCTTTCTGTTTGTAACACAGATGTGACGAAATTCAGCGTGTCTGTTGCATAATTGTAACAATGACTTGCGGGCGATCAATCACGCCATGGGCAAGCCGCTTGATTTCATAATCAGAGCCGCTAAGTCCGCGCTTTCCGAACAACGCTTTGGGTTTCGGGCGATTAGCTCAGCGGGAGAGCACTGCCTTCACACGGCAGGGGTCACTGGTTCAATCCCAGTATCGCCCACCATTATCATGGCGCTATTTCACCCTATCCGATAGCCAACTAAGTTTCTGATATATATATATATATATATTAGTCGAATTCAGCCATTTTGCCGCAAGCCTTCATAAGTGTATTCAAACATAACAACTGGAAACAGTCTAATCGTTGCCTGTATTCCTTGAAGACTGTGGTTTGCTTCATAAAGCTTCACTCCGAACGGCATCGGAAGACGCGAATGTGTAACGGCGTGCAACGGCAGCTGTCAGTTTAAGCTTGTCAAAAAGCTCTGTGAGTGCGGCCTCATCCCGTTCTTTAGACAGCAAGACCAAACTTAGAGGTTTCCAAATCAAAGCCGATATGTCGGGTGGAAAGTCAGGAACAAGTTCGGTCTCAGGACCAACTGATTGTCTCGGTTTGAAGTAGTCAGAGCACGCATCGCTCGATGTAATTCGTTCGAAATGAGTCATTGCAGCTGTTGGCTCCCCTGTTGCGAGAGCCAATTGTGCAACCAGAGCCCGACAGCCGACGGGATCATTTGTGCAGTCGATTAGTGAGCTCCCATCCTCCTGATCAACGGACTTTATCAATCCGTAGACATTGACGAACCGCAGAAGCTTTCTGGGAGATTGCCCTGCAAAGGGCGCAAATTCTTCGAGAATGGCTCGCTCATCTGCCGTGATCTCAACAGGTCGCGCGAATATCCGGGAGCCTCCTGCATCATCATTATCTTCCTCTGTGGAGTCAGTCCCATCTTGGCCGTCAGGCAGCTGATCATCAGACGCTTGATCGTGTCGTTGCACTGATTCTGGCGGCAGTTCCGTTGAAACATTTTCGGCTTGGGGTCTGCTCGATGAATCTGGGGGCGCTTCAGGACTGAACTGTTCTGTTCCAACCTCATCGTCTTCACTCTGGTCATCAAAATCATCGCGATCTGACTGTGCCTCGGATGCTCGAGAGTCTTTTTCGAAGAGGATGCCTTTGACGAAGTTCTGAGCGCTTGAGGCTTCCATTTGCCGGATCCAATAGGGAATTTGGAATATCTTCTCTAGATAGTCCGTCGGACTGACACTGCTGCCCTCACCGACAAGGTCTCCGAGTTCTCTTTTAAGGGATGTCTCTATCCATCGCGTATCGACACCGACGACAACCATAAAAAGCGGGAAGTTCAGGAATAGATGGACGGCTTGGAGGACTTCGTAAACCTTATCTGGTGGGCAACGATCCAAATCGTCAATGTAAAGAACGATGCGATCAAAGGCTGTCGCAAGTTGAACGCCCTCTTTGCTACTGGCTTCGAGTGTCTCGATCGCTATGCGTACTCTCGCATAAGGATCAGCGCGGAGCTCGTCCGTATAGTTCAGGTCTTCATCGGCATCTGCTTGAGCATCAGGTTCGTCAGTGGAAGCATCCGGAGACTTGCTTTCTTTATTCAGTTTATAGCGCGTTTTGATGGCATCAATCTGAATGGCGAGATGCTCTTGATATCGCTTCAGCGTCTTTTTTTCCTCCTCTTCACCCGTTTTAGAGTGCTCAATAAGATCAGATAGCTGTTCGAAATCGCAGCGGATCGTATCGATGATGCCGAGATGTTTGGAATAGACGTCGCCTTCTGCACGCTCACGAATAAAAGCGGCAATGCGACTGGCGCTGGTTTTTTCCATGAGGCGACTTTGGGCTTTCGCCACAGCCTCCTCAGTCTTACTAATCCTTGACTGCGCCTCTTCAATATCTGTCTCAAGTTTCTCCAGATAGGTCTTTTGAGCTCCCTCTCGCTCTGCATCAATGGTATCAAAATTGGACTGCAGCTTTCGCAACGCTGCCACACCGCTTTTCGCTCGTGCGGTCACAAAACCAACCCATCCAGTTGCACTGGCAACCAGAGCCGAAAGCGTCGTAACGACCTCATTGATATTTAATGTGGAACCCGGCCCCAGAAGGCCCTTCGTTTTAGCGAAGCTTATGATCCCGCTAATCAACAGCGGGCCCAACAAAATCACTGCCGCCAGTCCGACGAGGTTCCCCGTCGATGAGACACGCGACCGTAAGGACCTTGACAACAAGTCTGCGTCTGAAACCGCTGTTCGTGCTTCGGTAATCGCGGCTTGAAGGTTCTCAACATCACTATTGAGTTGATGCAAACCCAGCGCGTCGAACGCTTTTTGGAGGTCGTCGTTTGTAAGGGCCGTCTCTGTGAGCTTTCTTAAGACGGCTTTCCAGTAGTTCTGGGTTTTCTCTTCAATATCCGATAGGTTCTGACGTGCAGTCTCAAGCGTGCTGACCTTCTGAGCCAAGGCCTCAATGGCATCGAGTCGTTCTTCTTGGGCGGTGGCGAGACTGTCAAACAGGGCATCAACGCGCTCGCCCTCTTGCGCGCCTCCATTTTCTTTGCGCAGCCAGGCATCCAGTGCCTTAAAGATGACATCCACAAGGCTCGCCCAGATATTGGACTCCATGTAGTGCCAGGCATTAAACTGGATCTGGACAATTTTTCCGTGAAAGTCGGATTTTGACTGAAGCGGCTGGCCATTCTCACCCGTGAATTTTGGATCCGCTAACTTATCAATCTCCATCTCAATCTGATTCATGAAGAAGCTTTTCCCGCTTCCCCAAGGACCAAAGACGCCTATCGCAAGCGGTGGCTCAAAACTCGTTGATGCAATCAACCGCGCAAAGGCTTTCGCCTCTTCTTTAACACTTAGCAGATCTTCACGCCCCTTCGCATTATCATTCAGTGTCGTCGCAATCTGTCCAATTGGGAAGTTAGGATCGGGATCGGGATCTGGATCTGGTTCCGGATCAGGTTCTGGGTCGAGCTCTGGATTGGGCGTATCATCCGTTTCGCCTTTTATAAGGTC
>JBCBGR010000150.1:0-6378 GCA_038526555.1 Pseudomonadota bacterium | reverse complement strand
GCCAGGATGCCAAGTTCATGCAATTCTGGAATCGTGGCCGACAATAATGCGTTTCTTACGCTTCAATGTGCCTTCGAGAATGATTTCTGCGGCGCGCTCGGCTGTGGTGGGCGTATTCGCATCGAAATTGTCGTTCATCTGCTCCCGCGTGACATTCGCGTCCGGCATGTGATCGACTTCTGCGTTTCTCGCGACATTGGTTTTAACCCCGCCGGGATGCACGCAGGACACGCTTACGCCATGCTCTTCCATTTCCATGGAAAGCGACTCAGAGAAGCCGCGCACGCCAAATTTGGATGCACAATAGTGTGTCTGCCCCGGCCATCCGACGATCCCGAAGATCGAACTAATATTCACCAACCCGCCCTTGGTCTGGATGAGCTGCTCTAGAAACGCCTTGGACATACGGACAACGCCGTAGAAGTTGACGTCCATCACCTTTTCGTAGCTCTCCGCCGGTGTATTTCGAAAATCCCCAATGCGGGCGAGGCCGGCAATGTTGAACACGTAACTCGCTGGACCCAAAGCAGCTTCGACAGCAGGCGCGTAGGCTTCAATCGCCTCTGCGTCCGCCATGTCCAAGACATCCACCTTGTGAAGATTAGCCCCGCCAATCATCTCAACAGTCTGGTTTAAACCTTCCTCGTTAATATCGGAAAGTGCCAGTCTAGCACCGGAAGCCGCCAAGGTCCGCGCGACAGCCCGGCCAATCCCGGACGCCGCCCCTGTCACCACACAGACTTTTCCATCAAAGGCGGAGTAAGTTTTCATTCTGCGGCCTCCAGAGCGCTTTGTTCCAAACGGCTGAATGTCAGGCCTTCGTCGCCAATAGGGCCTTTCAATAAGGTTTCGCAATCATGCTTGTAATTCTGAATGTTGCGCCAAGGTAAATCGCAGCCCTGACTTGGCATAAGATGCATTACGCGCTGAAAATACCCGGCTTGGAAGTCAGAGGCCGGAAAACGCGTTCCGTCCGAGGGTGGAACAGGTGTGACGCGCGTCATACCGGTCGCTTTCATATGCTCCAGTACGCGCACGCACCACCGGGAGGTTAGATCTGCTCGCAACGTCCAACTTGCATTTGTGTAACCATAGACGTCGACCCTGTTAGGAATGTCGGTTGTCATCACACCCCGATAGGTAAACTTCTGGGAATAGTCCTGCGCCTGACCATCAATCCTGACAGCGTAATTTGTGCCAACATTCACAGAGAGCCCCGTCGCCGTGACAATGACATCAGCATCAACCCGCGTTCCATCTTTCATGATGATTCCGTTGACATCAAACCGTTCAATGTGCCCCGTCACGATTGAAGCGCGACCCTCCTTGACCGCATCAAACAGGTCGCCGTCAGGCACGATACAAAGCCTTTGATCCCATGGATCGTAGGGCGGATTGAAATGCACATCGACTGGATAGTCTTTACCCAGCGCCTTTACCGCCCGCTTTCGGATATTACGCCGGGCGCGCTCTGGGTTCGCTTTGGCCCTTCTGTAGACAGAGCCAGCCAGCATTCTGTTTTTCCACCGATTGAACGCAAAAGACCAGCTTTCCGGCATAATCTTAGACGTGACCTTCATGATAGGGTCTTCAGACGGCATGGAGGCCACATAAGATGGCGTCCGCTGGACCTGAACAACATGTTGGGCCGTCTTTGCCAGCTCTGGAACAAGCGTCACAGCCGTCGCGCCAGAGCCAATAATCGCAATGCGTTTTCCGGTGTGGTCAAAATCATCCGGCCAGAATTGAGGATGGATGATTTCGCCTCGAAAGTCCTCACGTCCTGCAAACTCCGGGTCGTACGGCTTATCATATCTATAATAGCCGGCGCAGGAGAGGATGAAGCGTGTCACAATCTGACGAACGTCTCCGCTTTTCACGTCCTCAACATCAATTGTCCAAAGATCTGTATCAGTTGAGAAATTGGTACCGATGACACGGCTTCCAAACTCAATGTTCTGATCAACACCATACTCAGCCGCCGTTTCTCGAACATAATCCCGAATGGCCGGTCCAGATGCGAGGGTTTTCACACCCGGCCATGGACGGAAATCATAGCCCAGGGTCAGCATGTCAGAATCGGATCGAATACCGGGATAGCGGAACAAATCCCACGTTCCGCCAATCGCGTCGCGGGCCTCCAGAACCGTATATCGTCCTTTCGGAAACGCCGTCACATACCGACAGGCCGCCCCAATCCCAGACAGGCCAGCACCGATGATAATCATGTCGAGGGGTTCAGTCATACTGATAGCTTTATCAACATGCGCGGATGAATAAAGCCCTGCATTTGCGCGCATCATTATTCAGATATGTTTAGCCAATCTCCAATCTGAGCCTGAACGAGTGTCAGGAGACTAATCGCGGCGGTATCTGCCCGCAAAATTCGGGGGCCGAGCGAAACGGGGTGAACCGTTTTGAGCGCGAGAAGTTTTGAACGCTCCGCATCCGTGAAACCGCCTTCGGGACCAATCAATAGATCAACAGGCGTGAAGAGCCCCGAAAGCACATGACCTACCGCTTCTCCGTCGCCCGCTTCATCGGCGAAAATCAGTGGGCGGGTTTTGTCTAAGACCTCGTCTAATTCGCAGACGTCATGAATGGCTGGCAAATCCAGACGCTCAGTCTGTTCTACGGCCTCAATGATCTGCGCTTTAACCCGCTCAATATTGAGTTTGGGATATTGCGTGCGTTCCGTCAGGACGGGCTGCAGTGTACGCACACCTAATTCCGTAGCCTTTTCAATCAGCGTTGCCGTTCGGTGGCGTCGTATTGGCGCGAAGAGAAGACGAATATCTGGAACGGTTGTTGGCTCACGCAACTGTTCTGCAATACGCAACCGCATGGACTTACGTCCCACATCAATAATGTCTGCAGACCATTCCCCATCTTGGGCGTTGAACAATCGAACCTGATCACCTTCCCGTTTTCTTAAGACTGTGCCGAGATAGTGAGCATGATCGCGCGACAGGTCGATCTCGCCTGAAAGCGGATGGTCGAGCCACAAACGCGGGAGCGTGTAATTCGACCTCACGCGCCGAGACGTTCCAGCAAATTGGCGACCTCTGAAGGATGCGTGACCATCGCGTTGCGCGGGGCATCCAGTTCAATGAACTCCCAGCCGTCATCCCGGGCCGGACCAATCATGCGCTCACTTGTCATGGCAAAGGCTTGGCCCACACAATGCACGAAACTGCGGGGTATTCCGCCCCACCCCCCATTCTCAAGCACCAACTCGTCCGTCCAGGCTTTCGCCGGATGGGTCGATAGGCGGGCTTTCACCCAGTCCGCTTTCGGGTGATCTTCGGGCATGAGCATCTTCATCGGATAGTCGGCGAAATAGTCCATCTTATAGCCATCAATGAACCCGTCCATGCGCTCCAGGAAGTAAGGCAGGATATTCCCGTCTTCGTCGCGTTCGACACCGCTCATCCGACCGGGGCGTGGCACGAGCGCATCGAAGAAACAGACATGTTTGACGCGATCCCGCCGCTGATCAATCGCGCCTGTCATTGCCACGCCTGAGAAACTATGGGCGACGATAATCACATCATTCAGATCCTCATAATCGATCACATTCACAAGGTCCTGGATGTGGGTATCCAAACCTACATTCGGCGAGGTCAAATGCTCGCGTTCCCCACACCCCGTCAGCGTCGGCGTGAACACGCGGTGTCCGCGATCTTCGAGGACATTGCGAACATCCCTCCACACCCAGCCACCATGCCAGGTGCCATGGATCAGCATGAAGGTCTTGGGACGCGACGGCTTGGTCCGCGCTAGAGCGGGAACGCTACTCGCAACCGCCATTCCGGCGGCGGTGGCAGTTAAAACAGTGCGTCGGTCGATCATCATAAGACTACGTGTAGCGTGACTTAGCCAGACCGCAAAGTCAGACCAATCGCAGCCGCGTAATCCGCTGGGACATCTTCGATCTCCGTATCCATCACCGCGTTCCAGCGATTCAGAAACCCAAACATGGAAATAACGGCCACGATCTCGAGACATTCTTCATCCGAGAAATGCGAGCGTAAGACAGCAAAGTCTTCGTCTGTGACTTCAGACGGTGTCAGCGACCCTAAATGCGCGACTTTTAGGGCCGCGCGTTCGGCGTCTGAGAACAAAAGGGACGTCTCATAAAGCCAAGCCTCATTGATCTTGTCGGCCTCGACGCCCTGCCCGTGCGCGCCGTGGGCGGTATGTTGCTGACAATAACGGCAGCCCACCGCCGTGCTCGCCACATAGCCCACAAGCCGTTTGAGCTGCGGATCAAGCGCGCCGGGACCATAAATCGCGCCGAGCATAGATGACACACCTGCGAAGATGGCTGGGCTGCGCGCCATATCGACGCCGTCATTCATGCGGAAACCCATGACCTGCGTTCCTGCTTCAATCAGCGGTTTGGCAGCCTCCGGTATGTCTTCGGGCGCTAGACGCGGAATACGACTCATGCGTGTTTCACCCATTCCATGAAGGTATGCGGGATTCGTCGATCGCCTTTGGTCAGAATAAAATCTTTACGGTGCACTAAACGCATCTCTTGTTTTGATAAGCGCTCAATATCAGAGGGTTGCAAGGGCCAAGGCGGGCCCTCAACCGATGATCCTTCGTCTCGCAATCGGGTATAGACGAGCAGTCGACCACCCGGTTTCACGAGTGAACAGACCGCCGGAACACTTCGGGGCAGATATTCAGGCGGCATTGTTTGGAAGATGTAGCTTTCAACGACGAGATCAAACGTGCCGAGCCATTGGGACGGCAAATCAAATAAGTCTGCGACCTGATAATCAACAGAGCTCTTCGGGAAACGCTGTTTAGCCCATTCAATGGCTTCTGATGAGATGTCGAACGCTATGGTGTCCCACCCCTCTTGAGCCAGCGCTTCCGCATTATCGCCAAGCCCACAAGCAACATCCATCGCCCTGCCCGTTGGGGCGTTCGTCTCTAGCCATTCCAAGAGTTGCGGTTTCGGGGCGAGGTCTGCCCAAGGCACCAGCGCCGGATCACCCTGTGCGCCACCATAGACCGCTTCATAATGGTCGCGTTGCGCGCTCATTAGAGCTGGGCCGTATGCTGACCGAACTCGGGTAAATCGAAAGAGAGTTGAGCCGGTTCGCGCTTGAACCGGATCGGGTTTTCGATGTGCTTCTTACCGTCTGGCGCAGTTTGAACGGGTGCGCTCCCTTCCGTCACTGCTGTTTTCATCGTGCGCAGAGTGGACCAGCAGCAATCAACGGTTTCGAGCAACGCTTCCCATTCCGCTTGCGATCGACCAAGGAAAATCGCTTCCATATCCGTGATCAGCGCGCGTTGCTGACCCACTGGCTTTTTTGTCAGCGGCAGAAGGTCAAGACGATCAATTGCCGTCAGGAAGTTCACAACAAATTTCGGCTCGCTGCCGCCGAGCACAATGTACCCACCACATTGCGTCTTGTAGATATTGACGAAGGCATTGCCGCCAAAATTGCGCATTTCTGTTCGCGTGGGTTGGCGATCTTCCGCAAAGATGGCGCCCGTCACATTGGGCAACCATGACAGCAGCGAGTCATACATGGAAATGTCGAGATAATCGCCTTTGCCCGTCTGCTCCCGACGATAGAGCGCCATAAGAATACCCGATAGCGCCTGCATGGACGCCGCCATATCGGCGCTCGGCATTGGCGTGAGCGCTGGCGATCCATCCATCCCGCGCGTCAAGTCCGCTGTTCCCGCCATGGCTTGAATAATCAGGTCATGCGCGGGCTTATCCCGATATTTGCCGAACTGCCCAAACGCGGAAATAGAGCAATAGACGACGCCTTCATTGATCACACGGATGGCTTCGTAATCAACGCCCAATCGCTTCACGACGCCCGGACGGAAGGCTTCAATGATGACGTCCGCTGAGGCCGCCAGTTTCATAAATCGCGTGTGCTCGTCTTCGTCCTTCAGATTGACTTTATAACTCTTTTTTCCGCGCGCAACATTGGCGAACCAGACGGAGGTTCCATCCTCGTAGCGTTCGCCCATCATGCGCGTCGGTTCGCCCAGACCATTATCCGGCTCGACCATAATCACTTCTGCACCATGATCCGCCATCATCATGGACGCATGCGGTCCCGGCAGAAAGGCCGAGAGGTCGAGAACACGGATGCCGGAGAGCTTCACAGGTTGATCTGCGTCTGGGTCGTGAGGCTGACGAGCTTGCCGTCTTCGCCTTCAATCCGCGTCTGCCAGACCTGAAGACGGCGCCCGACATTGATGGGGGTCGATGTAATCGTCAGCGTCGTTCCGGGCTTTCCGGGCCGGATCATATTGGTTTTGCTTTCGGTCGTCGTGGTTCCCGTAGACCCTTCCGGCAAGTTGAAATAAGCCCCACTCGCCCCTGCAAAATCCGCC
>JBCBGR010000149.1:0-6379 GCA_038526555.1 Pseudomonadota bacterium | reverse complement strand
ATGAAGCAGGAAGCAGAAGAAGCCGAAAAGTCTTACGAACAATCGCTGCGGGATGCGCGTGCTAAGGCGTCTAATGTCGCTGAAAGTACACGGCAGTCTGTCGATGCTGAAATCAGCGCTGAATTGACTGCCGCCGATGCAGACGCTGAACGCGAAAGCGAAAAGGCTGAAGCTCGAATTCGCGAAATCAAATCTGCTGCATTGGCCAATATTGATGCTGTGGCGGCAGACGTCGCAGACACATTGATCACAGAACTCACAGGCAAATCTGTGACATCTGCGAAGATCAATGCAGCTTTGAAGAAGGCGTGATCATGTTATCTGCCAACCTCATATTTGCTGGCGGGAAGGCATGGTATGTGTCTTCCGAATTTTGGGTTCTTGTTCCGCTTCTCCTCTTCTTCGCCATCGTGGCTTGGAAAGGTGGCTTCAAGGCCATGGGCAGCGCACTTGATAAACGCGCCGATACGATCCGTGACGAACTTAATGAGGCCAAACGCCTACGCGAAGAAGCGCAAGCACTCCTCGCCTCATATCAACGCAAACAGGCGGAAGCTGAGAAACAGGCGGAAGAAATTGTTGAACGCGCACGCCGCGACGCCGAATCAATGGCTTCTAAGGCGCGTTCTGACCTCACGGAGCGTTTACAGCGCCGTGCCGCGCAGGCCGAGGCCAAAATCGCGAATGCGGAAGCCCAAGCGCTGGCTGAAGTTCGCTCACGCGCTGCAGACCTCGCGATCGATGCTGCGAAAGACATTATCGGCACTGAATTGAAAGCGGCTGATCGCACGCGTCTCTTTAAAGACGGTCTTGCTCAGCTGGACGGTTCTTTAAACTAAGACAATATCGCCTAACATAATTGTAATTATTGTTATTCGATAAATTTCTATTTTTTACACCCGAATTATGATATTGGGTGTATATGAGAAACTTGCTACTCCCCTTTGTTGCTGCCTCACTCAGCCTCACGGCGACGCAGTCCTTTTCACAAATCCAAGTCATCAAAGCGGCTGAAATCACGCCGTCGCTAGCTGAACAAGCGGGTCAAACGGCTTCGCTCTCACAGTTTGCGCCCAGTCCAAGCAGCACCCGCCAGCTCGACTTTCAGGCTTGGGATCAGTTTCTGAAAGAAGTCGTGTTTTACGGCGGGCCGTCTCTCAGAAAGTTTGCCCGACGCCCAGATGCAACGGTTGGGTCCCGATTTGTCTTTGGTCACACATCACCCTATCGTTTGGAAGGCAATCGCGTTGTTTTCGATACAATGAATGACGAATATGCCGCGTTCGTCGACGACTATATCGATGATTTGGTGAATATCGGGAACCGTTTGGATATTCCCTCACTGCAGAAGGATGAACAGCTCTCTTATTGGCTGAACCTGCATAATGCTCTCGTCATCCAAGCCATTGCAGACGAGTATCCCGTCTCCTCACCTTCCAAGATCAAAGGCGAGGACGGCTCAGATTTCCATGACACAAAGCGTGTCACGCTTTCGGGTGTAGACCTCTCCTTACGCGACATTCGCGAAGGTATTGTCTATCAGAATTGGTCAGACCCGCTTGTCATTTATGGCTTTTTCCACGGAACCATTGGGTCGCCTTCCATTCAGCGCGTCGCCTACACGTCAGAGAAATTGCGAGACACACTCCGGTTTAGTGCGCTTGAGTTTGCAAATTCTCTCAGAGGTTTCCACGTGCGAAACGATAGAGGCCTAGTCTCGCGCCATTATCAGGACGCGGCCCCCTATTTCTTCCCGAACTTTGACGCAGACCTGCGCGCGCATTTGGCGAGCCTACTTGATCCAGAGGTCGCAAGTGAGCTGTCTGGTGTCCGCGGAGAACTTCGCACTGTCAGATATGAGGATGATATTGCCGACCTTTCCAGAGGCACATCCAACCGACGACCCAGTAGTTTTATCCAATCAGCCGGCCGTGACGGTACGACGCGTCTCGCCGGAACCACGCTCGACCGGGCGATCCAGGAGCATAACGAGAAGTTCCGGGAAATTCGTGAGCGCGGCCTCTTCGGCACAGTGATTATTGAGGATATTGAAACGCCCGAAGAAACGACGACTGGCAACACTGTTGATTAGACGCGCCCCAGTTATTCGTTCAGTCAGCACAGCTCTGCTACTGACGTGTAGTCTCGCGGCCAGCGCTTCGGCGCAATTGCGCCCCATGGTCTATGCTGAAACCACGGTGGAGGTTTCGCCTTCAGAAGCTTTTGCAGACTGGACGAGCTCAAACTCTATCGAATCCTTCTTCGCGCCTAAAGCGACCATCGAGCCCAAACCGGGCGGACTTTATGAGCTCTGCTTCGCACCCGATGCACCCGAAGGGTCTTGCGGGAATGATGATGGACGCATTCTTGGTCTGGAAGACGGCCAGATGGTCAGTTTCACTTGGGCCATGCCGCCTTACATGCCAGAGATCCGCCCTCACCTGACGTCCGTTCAAATCTACTTTGAACCCATCGATGATGAGACCACACGAGTCAGACTATTCCATACGGGCTTCGGAACGTCTGAGGCCTGGGATCAAGGCCATGACTATTTCGAACAGACCTGGCCCGCTGTCTTGCAGAACTACAAAAAATTCAAAGAAGGTGAGACGCCTTAGCTAGCGTCTAGCGCGCCCTCAATCGCCGCAACAGCCGCTTCAAACGCGAGCATCGTACTTTGATGGCGGGCGGGGTAGTCTCTTACGCTTTCCAATAACGCGAGTTGACCAAAACGCCCCTCAGGCGGCGTGCCATTCTCTTTCAACATGGCTTTCAGGCTATCGCGGGCATCACGTAATTCAGCCAGTGTTGCCCCTTTAATGTTGGCCTGCAAAATCGCGGCGCTAGCCTGCCCCAGAGCACAAGCTTGAACGCGCAGAGCAACGTCTCCGACGACATCCCCGTCCATGCGCACATCAATCTCAAGCCATGAGCCGCAAAGCTTGCTGACCTTACGAGCTGCTCCGTCGGGCTGGTCCAAAGTCGTATTCTGCAATGACGCGGACAGTGTCAGAATATCGGTATTATAGAGCTGTCCAAGCATAGGCCTGATGTAGGAATGTCGCGGGAGAACGTAAAGAGCAGCCGTCATCTCCCCTCGCCACAGGCCGATCCTCTGACTATGTTGATTGCATCATGTCTCGCCCCGAATCGTTTGAACCAGCTCCCCCGGCTCCGGCCGCCGCCGGATCTATTTCCGCCCGCGCAATGCCTGTGCGGCAGGCCCAGTCTGATGCGCCCTATCTGGACGGCCTCAACCCAGAACAGACCGAAGCTGTCCTGACAACGGAAGGCCCGCTCCTCGTTCTGGCCGGTGCTGGCACGGGTAAAACGCGGGTTTTGACGACACGCCTTGCACACATCATCCGCAACCGCCTTGCCTATCCCAGCCAAATCCTCTCGGTCACATTCACCAATAAGGCGGCGCGCGAGATGCGCCAACGGGTCGGGTCTCTTATGGGTGAACAGATGGAAGGCATGCCATGGCTGGGCACATTCCATTCAATCGCCGCGAAAATCCTGCGCATCCACGCCGAACTGGTCGATCTGAAAACCAATTTCACCATTCTGGACACAGACGACCAAATCCGCCTGCTCAAACAGGTGATTGAAGCCGAAGGCATCGACAGTAAGAGATGGACAGCGCGATACATGGCATCGCTCATTGATGGCTGGAAGAACAAAGGCCTAACGCCGGACAGGCTCGGTGCCGATGATGGTCATGCGTTTGCTGAAGGCAAAGGCGTCGAGATTTACAAGACCTACCAAGCGCGACTCAAAGTTCTGAACGCCGTCGACTTCGGCGATCTCCTCCTTCACAACATCACGATCTTTCAGAAGAATCCGGATATTCTGAAACAGTTCCACGCGAAGTTCCGTTACCTCCTCGTCGACGAGTATCAGGATACGAATGTCGCCCAATATCTCTGGCTGAGACTGCTGGCCCAAGGGTCGAACAATGTCTGCTGTGTCGGCGATGATGATCAATCGATCTATGGTTGGCGCGGGGCCGAAGTGGATAATATTCTGCGCTTTGAGACGGATTTTCCCGGTGCGAAAGTCATTCGGCTGGAGCGTAATTATCGCTCAACCGAGCATATTCTCGGGGCGGCCTCTGGTTTGATCGCGGCTAATCGCGACCGCCTCGGTAAGACACTTTGGACGGAAGATTCTGGTGGGCACAAAGTCAGCGTCACAGGCGTCTGGGACGGGCCCGCTGAAGCCCGGATCATCAGCGGCGAGATCGAGAACTGGAAATCAAAAGGTCGGTCTTACAATGACATCGCCATCCTGGTTCGTGCCTCACGCCAGATGCGGAACTTTGAAGAACGCTTTATTCAGCTCGGTCTACCTTACCGGGTCATCGGCGGCCCGCGCTTCTTCGAACGACAGGAAATCCGCGATGCGCACGCTTACCTCCGGCTCCTGCGCTCGGACACGGATGATTTGGCCTTTGAGCGGATTGTGAATGTGCCGAAGCGCGGGATCGGTGCTACGTCGGTCAAAAAGCTGCAACAAGCCGCCCGCGCGATGAATGTCTCGCTGGAACAAGCCACCCGGCAGGTCATTCGCACGGATGAAATCCGGGGGAAAGCCCGTTCTGCCTTACGTGCCTTCATGCTCGACATTGATCGATGGCGGAATGAGGCTCAGGACACAAAACATACAGAGATGGCCGAACGCATTCTGGATCAGTCCGGTTACACCCAAATGTGGCGGGACAATAAGGACGCGAAGTCACAGGGGCGCTTGGAAAACCTCAAAGAACTGATCGTCGCTATGGGCGAGTTCGATACGCTCGATGCCTATATGGAACATGTCAGCCTCGTGCTCGACGTGGAGTCGGGGTCTTCCGAGGATGAGGTCAGCTTGATGACGCTACACAGCGCAAAGGGCCTCGAATTCCCGCTCGTCTTTCTGCCCGGCTGGGAAGAAGGCACATTCCCGAGCCAGCGTGCACTGGATGAAGCCGGCATGGCGGGCCTCGAGGAGGAAAGACGTCTCGCCTATGTCGGCATTACGCGCGCGCGGGAGATGGCGAAAATCTACTTCGCCGCCAACCGCCAAGTCTATGGCTCCTGGCAATCTTCCCTGCCCTCCCGCTTTATCGACGAACTCCCCATCCAGCATGTAGAGGTCGAGAGTGAGGCAAACCAATATAATACCTCCCTGATTACCGATCGGGTTCAAGAAGAATTTGGGCGCAGCTTCATGGAAGCGCAGAGCAGCCGAAGCTCTCCTGGCTGGCAACGCTATCAAAAGAACAGAAACCGAAATTTCGGACGCCAGCCCAAAGAAATCGAAGGTCACGCTGTTCGTCGGCCTGCCAAAGGGAAAACATCCAATTTCAATATTGGCGAACGCGTCTTCCATACAAAATTCGGCTATGGCGAAGTCATGGCCGCTGACGGCACGAAACTGACCGTCGAATTCGACAAGGCCGGCGAGAAAATGGTGCTTGATGGTTTTGTCCAGCGCGCCTCAGAGGTCTGATATGCTGCGCGGGTTGATCCTAGCTGCAGGGCTTTTTCTATCCAGTTGCGCGAGCATTGGCTTCAATGTCTTGGAGATCAACTCTCTCGCCTCTGAGACACCCGGCGTCGGATCATTTGATGGCCTGGAGTCACTCGTCCATCAATCCAAACGCACGGATCGCGAACGCGTCAATATTATCTTCCTGCACGGGATTGGCTGGGTCGAAAATCCGGATGACAAGCCGCTTGCGAATGCCTTTATTCGCGGCGTTGCGGAAGCCTACGGCAAAACGGTTGAAGACAAGGCCGTGAGCGCCTTGTGTGGTCGGGACGAGATGGATGAGGACGTCTCGCTGCAAAACCACGTCTATATCCGGTCACCTCAACCCAAACGCTATCGCACGTCGATCCCTGGTCGGCAGCTCGAACTGGATCGGCTGGTCTGTATGGACCGCCAGGTTTTGCCCGTCCGGGATGATCTGGAATATGTGATCTACCGCATCTTCTGGGACGAAGTGATGTGGGAGAGCCTGCAATTTGCCCATGTCGGTCAGGACGATAGTGAGGGCGATACCGCAGGTGTGGCCGAACTTCGCCGTCCGTTTAACCGGAACCTTAAAGACAAGTTCGTAAATTACGGCTTTTCCGACGCTGTGATGTATCTCGGGCCTGCGGGCCGGGAAATTCGCGATGCGATCAGGGGTGGGCTTTGCGCGGCGGCCCTCGATGCGAATGGCCTGTCCTTTGACCGCATTGGTCATGAAATCGACTATCTGACGGTTTGTGATGTGGCGGAAACCGTGTCCATGTCGATCGATCCATTTGCCTTCGTCTCTGAATCGCTAGGATCAAAAATCGCGCTCGATCTTATTCGAGAGACGATGACAGATAAGCGTGAGACTGTG
>JBCBGR010000148.1:0-6429 GCA_038526555.1 Pseudomonadota bacterium | reverse complement strand
CTCTTTGTCAGCCCCACACTCGCGCAAGTTTCGCAGTCACAAATCGCTCAACCCGCCTTAGGCCAAAGCAATGTGGCACCGCTGCCACGTTTGAAGCCGCCTGCCACAGCTCTGTCAGAATTAGTGAGCGATCAGGACGCCCAAAGACTTCGCCGCGCTTTTTCAGAAGCCGAGCGCAATGACTGGAATGACTTTGCCCGTATTGAACGGACTGTCGAGGATCCATCAGCCAAAGCTCTGTTGCGTTGGTTACGCGCCGCGCGTGATCCAAACGTGCCAACGGATTGGATTACGCAGGTCATTCACGACATGCCGGGATGGCCCCGCATGACCTCTATTCGCGCTAAGGCGGAAGCGCGTCTTTACGAAGAGCCTCTCTCCGCCCGAAGCACTTTAGAGTGGTTTCGGGGCGAAGAGCCTGTTTCTGGTGAGGGTCGGATCATTCTGGCCGATGCACTCTATCGCTTGGGTGATACTGAACAAGCGGATCGTTGGCTCAAGTTAGCATGGCGCGATGCCCGACTAACGCGGGACCGTCAGAGAGAAGTCTTTCAGAAGCATCGGTCTCGCCTCACCCGTGCGGATCATGCCGCCCGCGCCGACCACCTGATCTGGCTGGGACGGAGTCATTTCTCCAAAGCGCAAGCACTCTTGCCTCACATGTCTCGTGAGGACCGAGCGGTCATGGATGCGCGGATGAAACTGTCCAGGAACGCCAGTGGATTGAACGCAGCGATTTCAGCGATCCCCGCAAGCCGTGCAAATGATCCCGGCTTCCTGTTTGAACGCGCCCGGTGGCGGCGACAAAAGCGCACCAATGATTATGCGCTGCCCGTCTATCTACAGATCAATTCTGCTCCGCGTACAGAAACGGGTCAGGAACGGATGTGGCGGGAAAAGCGCCTCATGGCGAACTGGCTGATTGGTGAAAAACAGTGGCAGACAGCCTATCAAATGGCTCAGTTCTCAGGCGCCAAAGAAGGTGCGCCCTTCTACGAATCTGAATTCATGGCGGGCTGGCTTGCCCTGACAAAGCTGAATGATCCGCAGCGGGGCCTGGACCATTTTCGGCGCCTCGAACAAGGCGTGAATTCCCCGATTAGTCTCGCGCGGGCAAAATATTGGCAAGGACGCGCGTTTGAAGCCTTGAACGACGGAACGTCTGCGCAAGCCGCCTATCAAGCGTCTGCCAGCTATCCCAACACCTATTATGGGCAATTGGCCTCGCGGCGATGGATGGGTGATGCAGCCCGGATTACCCTCCCCCCGCAGATTATTTCGCCCGAAGCGCGCCAACAGTTTAACAATGATTTGCGCGTGAGAGCGCTGCGCCTACTCGGAGAAATGGGCGAAGAACGTTTCTTCTCAACTTTTGCCTATTCCCTCGATGATGAGCTGGCGTCCCTTGATGAACTTGCTCTGCTCAGTGAACTGGCTGCGAGTTACGGGATCATGCGTCCATCCATCCGCGCTGCGAAACAGGCGGGCCGATTCCAGTCTATGCTGACAGAAGCAGGATACCCGATTGTTGCACCGATTGAGCGGCTGGATGAACGAATTTTCGACATTCCGTTCGTTTATGCCATTGCTCGGCAGGAAAGCGAATTTTCAGCCAACGCCATATCATCGGCGCGCGCCATGGGCATGATGCAGATGATCGACGCAACAGCGCGCGCAACGGCGCGTCGTCACAATATCCCTTATGATCGTGACCGACTGATCACAGATCGGGAGTACGGGGCTATGATGGGGGCGCTACATTTGAACGACCTGTTAGAGGACTATGACGGCAGCTATATTCTGGCCGCTGTCGCCTACAATGCAGGCCCGCGCCGCGTCAGCCAGTGGATCCGCCGCAATGGCGATCCCCGCACAGGGCAAGTCGATCCGATTGATTGGGTCGAGAAAATCCCCTTCTCCGAGACCCGGAATTACGTGATGCGCGTCTTGGAAAATATGCAGGTCTATGAAGCCCGCCGAAACGGCAATGTCGCACCTGTCACAATCGATTATGATCTGAGGTTTGGCGCGAACCGCCGCGGATCATAAAGCAGTGCACAAAAAAGCCCGGCTCAGAGCCGGGCTTTGAACAGTTTGAGAGACTTAAAACTTAGTCTTTCAGTTCAGGCTCCATTTCCTGACATTCGGCAATAATCTTCTCAACGGCCGCGACAGAGTGCATGAACATTTCGCGCTCATCCTGCTTCAGGCGGATGTTCATCACTTTCTCGACGCCGCGAGACCCGATCATGGCAGGTGCGCCGACATAGAGGCCGCGAACGCCTGCGATCTGGCCTGACAGACGAACCGCACAAGGTAGAATACGCTTCTTATCGCGGAGATAGGACTTCGCCATCTCGATGGCGCTTTCGGCTGGGGCGTAGAAAGCAGAGCCATTGCCCAGCAGACCAACAATCTCACCGCCACCTTTACGCGTGCGCTCAACAATCGCGTCAACGCGCTCTTGCGTTGTCCACTTCATCTTGATCAAGTCGGGAAGCGGCACACCGTTGACGGTGGAGTAACGCACCAGCGGCACCATTGTGTCGCCGTGACCGCCCAGAACTGAGGCGTGAACGTCTTCAACGGAACATTTGAATTCATCGGCGAGGAAGTAGCGGAAACGCGCACTGTCCAGAACACCGGCCATGCCGACCACTTTGCGCGGCTGCAAACCAGAGAATTTCTGCAAAGCCCAAACCATCGCGTCGAGCGGGTTGGTGATGCAGATGACAAAAGCTTTCGGCGCATATTCCTTGATGCCGGCAGCGACCTGCTTGATAACGCCAAGATTTTTCCCGATGAGGTCCGCGCGGTCCATGCCGGGCTTGCGCGGGAATCCAGCCGTGATGATGCAGACATCAGCGCCCGCAATATCCGCGTAATCATTCGTGCCTTTGAGGTTTGAATCTTTGCCGAAAACGGGCGTCGCTTCATTCAGGTCAAGCGCCTTGCCTTTCGCCGTGCCTTCGAAAATATCGAACAGGACGACATCGCCCAGCTCCTCACGCGCCGCAATGTGGGCAAGGGTTCCGCCGATCATGCCGGCTCCGATCAAGGCGATTTTGGCGCGTGCCATAAGGTAACTCCATAAGGACAAGTGGTTATGCGCCGCCCCTTAGCCCTACTGATGCGCTGTCGCAACGTATTGAAGGGCTCGACATTGGTCTTATCGCAGACTTGCCAATCTTTCTGGCCTTGATAGACGATCGAAGTCATGATCCAGCGGCTACCACTCCTCTTTAGTTTCTTTTTCATTGTCCCATTCATAATGGGCTGTGGCGGAGGGGGCTCAAGTTCCAGTTCTCAAACGCCGCAACCTGTCGCGCCCGCCCCAACACCCCCAGCTCAGCCGCCTGTTTCCAATACTGCGCCTGACCTGACGCAGCAGAAGCTGCTATCTGATGCCGAAATGGAGACTTCGGCCATCACGCCAACCGCAACGATCGATGCTGGATATGCTGCCTGGATCGCTGATAATCATTATCCCATCCGGTCGATCACTTATGATCAGGACTTTTCCGATCTCGCTTTTCTCAAAGATATGATCGGCAGCAAATCGATTGTTCAACTCGGCGAAAGTTCTCACGGGACAGCTGAGTTCAATCACGCCAAAACACGCCTCATTAAGTATCTCCATCAGGAAATGGGCTTTTCCGTCCTCACTTTTGAAAGTGGGTTCTTCGAGGGCACTTACGCTGACAGCCTACGCGAAACAGGATCAGCGTTCAGCATGATGCGCTTTCTGTTTGGTGTCTGGAACACGGACGAAGTGATCGAAGTGTTTGAATATGTGCGTCAGACACAATCGGGGTCAAACCCCTTACAAATCGCGGGTTTCGACGTCCAAATGAGCTCCACCTATTATGATAATATTGTCGACTTTGTGAACGCCCTCCCCGCGTCTGACGATATCACAGACACATTCAGAGATAATCTTCGGCGCGATCTTCGAGAAGCGCGCCGGTTACAAGTCGAGTTTTCTGATCAAGGCTGTTTTCAAAATCGGAGTCCTGCCTGTCAAACGGTCGTCAACGACATGAAAGTTCTTAAAGATCAGCTGAGTTCACTTGAGCAATCAGTAATCGGCTTTGGCAGCTCTGATCGTGATATCAAAATACTAGAGATCACACTTTTCGCCGCCGCAGGTCAGCTTGAGAACAGTACCGTAACCTACGAGCAGGGTTTTGGCGACGGTATTGAGCAGCGCGATCTAGGCATGGCGGATGTTTTCTCTAAGCTTCGAACAGATCTGTATCCGAATGAAAAAATGATCATTTGGGCACACAACCAACACATCAATCATGAGGAAAGCCAGACGACATCCTCAAGCACCAATCGCTATGTCGCAGAGAAACCCATGGGGTTTTATCTGCATGAGCGTTACGCGGATGATTTGTTTTCAATCGGCTTGTTCATGCTCAGAGGATCAACGGCTGATAATTCGGGTATGCCTCTGACTGTCCAGGCACCACGCAATGACAGTCTTGAGGCTCTGGCACATTCCGTTCGCAGGGCCGCTTTGCTCGTCGATAGTCGGCCTGAACAAGATCAAGTCGAAGGGAATGGATTTCTATTTGAGCCTACAGAATACCATGATTGGGGCGGACAGTTCGGCGTCTACACAGCCGTCCCAAGCGATCAATTCGACGCTTTGCTCTTCATTGATCGTTCTTCCGTTCCGTCATATCGTTAGTTCGGTTTAGAAAACTGGCCACGTTTTAACATGGCATGGTCTGACTTTTCTAGGACAGGCTGGGAACGCCTCAAGCGATGGATCAGTTTGGCCTTTGTCGTTTTAATTCTGGTCAGTGTCTTTTGGACGTTCAATCGCTTTGTTCCGAACCAACACCTCCAGTGGCGCTCCCTCGACCCTGAAGCTCCGATCGGGATGGCGACAAAAAGCCAACTCTTGCGTTTAGCTGTATCGCCATCGGATGTTTGCATGACTGTGGCGCGAGACATTGAAGGGCTTCAAAGCATTCCCTCTGATCCTAGAGAGGCTCAAGCTCCTTGCGGATGGAAGGTTGCACGACTAGTCTATGAAGGTGCTGGCGCAACCTTGGTTCCTGGCGAAGCGAATATGCAATGTCCTCTCTCTGTTGCGACCTATCTCTGGCTGCGCGAAGTGGATGGGTTGGCACAAAAACGCTTTGGGCAATCACTGGCGCGCGTGCACCATATGGGGAGTTTTTCTTGCCGCCGGCAACGCGGTAACGGATCAGGTCGATGGAGCGAACATGCCTTTGCCAATGCGTGGGATATCGCCGCCTTCGAGCTCGATGATGGTCGCATGATCCGAATTCTGACGAGTTGGGACGGACCGGACAAAAAGGAACGCAGATTTCTGCGTGATGCGCGTGATGAAGCCTGCCGTGTCTTCAACGTAACACTCTCTCCAGACTATAATACGGCTCATAAGGACCATTTCCACGTCGATATGGGGCCTGCATCATCCTGCCGCTGAAAGGACATATTCAACAACGGCTTTAAGAGGGTTTTAGCGCTTCTTTGATAGGGCATCACATAATGACCCTCGCAACAACCATCGAAACAGTGGCTTTTGATGCGCTATCTGATGACCGGATCGCGCAGTGGTCGGCTCTGCGTGACCAAAACCCTGCTCTCGAAAGCCCCTATTGTCACCCTGACTACCATAAGCTTGTTCATGAACATCAAGGCGACGTTAAAGTGAGCATGGCGACCCATGAGGGTGAGATCTTGGCGCTTTTACCCTGGCAAGGTGGGGGCTTTGCCCGCCCGTCCGGTGCGCCGCTGTCTGATTACCAGGCCATTACCAAGGCTCCGAACACTTCATTTGAGACTGAAGATGTCCTTAAAGGGCAATCTGTCGGCGCATTTCACTACACAGCGATGAGCGATCCTGACGGTGAACCGACCACGCGTCTGGAAATCTCTGATGCAAAGCAGTGGCGCAGTGAGCGGGACGGTAGCTACCGCCGCCATCTAAAATCCACGCGGCGCCGTGTTCGCAAAGCCGAAGAGGAATTTGGTCCTCGGCGGGTTGTCACCTGCAGCCGGGATATCGACGCCTATCAAGCCCTCATGCGTTGGAAGCGTGAGAAGTTTCAAGAAACAGGCAAATATGATGTCCTGAAAAATAAAGGCAATTCGGGCCTACTGCGCGCCCTATGGGAACGCGGGCCGGAAGCGGAGTTGAGAGCTGATCTGCACGCCCTCTATTTCGGGGACAAACTGGCCGCCTGTGACCTCGGACTGACAGACGGTCATGTCTTTCACAGCTGGATCGTCGGTTACGATCCTGAATTGCTATCCTACGCACCAGGCATTCAATTGCTCGAAGGGTTGATCGATGCGGCCCCCTCTATTGGATATGGGGTGATTGATCTGGGTCCTGGAACGGATGGATATAAGCGCCATTACGCGACGCATCCCCGATATGTCTCA
>JBCBGR010000147.1:0-6493 GCA_038526555.1 Pseudomonadota bacterium | reverse complement strand
TAAGGTTTTAAGGGCTACCGCTCCCCTTAGTGATGGCCGAGACATTCAAACATTTTCCTTCTCAAAGCGGACTATTACCCTAGCACCTGGTCTGGTCTCGAACCTTGGCCCAAGATTTTTCTTCGTCGAAGACGGTATAGTGAAATTATACAACGTACATGCACGCAATAATTATCGTGCTGAAAAGAAGGATTTCGCAGGCCTTGCGTGGGCATGTAAGCAAGAAATTCTTGACCAAGATTTCTTTGGGCAGCCATCTGATATCGAATTTGTGGATGTAGATAAACGAGGCGATAGCACCTCTGTCGTCACTTACGGGTTAGATGACCTACTTCCGTTTCTTCTAGAACCACCTGAAGAAACGATTGCTAGGTTTGTAAAATGCTATCGAAAAGTTCTTGAAGAAGGCTTGGCTAAACCAAAAGCACGGCGGAAGCCTAAGGATCGTCCAACAGATCAGCTGGATTTGGGTCTCTAGTAACAGCTTTTTCTTCTGCAGCTTTATTTCGCTTCCGCTCACCGCGCTGGAGTCGCGCGGATGACCGCAGAACCCCGTGCTCGCTGCGCTGTGCGCGCCGCCCTGCGGCCAAGGGGAGAGATTGGTCCTCGGCAACATCGCTTTGAAGCTCCCTTCCCCCTTAACAGACACACAATCCCATCCTCGCCACCGAAAGAGGCGGCAGAATCGCTATTCCCACCCCAGACGCGAGAGGGTCCGTTACTTTCGGCTTGGTGGGCCTGGACGGTGTGGTCTGATCCATGGGGGCGGCGTGTTTTACGGATGCGCGTCGCCGCCCGGAGCGTTGACCGTCGTCGCAGGCGGGAAGAATGAGATACGAGTGGCCGTGGACTTGTGTTCGCCGCCATGCGCCCTCTCCCGCCCGGCGGATATGCGAGGCAGAACTGAAAGGCTCCCTCGCCTCTGTCTGCCTGAACAGGTGCGCCTATTGCAGGCCCTGTGAAGCGGCGGTGTGAGACGCTCTGTCCGTTCAGGGCGCGGGTTCTGCCCGTTGTAAATCGGTGAGTTCATTGTTTGCCCGTCAGCGGGCAAGCCCGCGCTCGTGTCACTTGCGCTGATCGCTAGTCCGGTCAGCTCGCCTTTTCCCCTACCCGCATCACAGGTGCTCTATGCCGCGCAAACCCAACGCCCATTCTCGCACGCCGCCCGTCACCGCGCGCGAATTCAAACTCGAACAACAGATTAAACAATTGCGCGCCGAGATCGCGACGCTGCGCCAGACGGCAAAACAAACGCCGAATGAGCGCGTCGGCCTCTCGCCCGAAGAGCGGCTCACCCTTGTGAAGAAGATTTCCAACATGTTCCGCAATTGCGTGCTGCACCGGATCAGCGCCAAGGATCGCTGCCCCGTCTGTGGCGGGATGACGGAAGATCAAATCCGCGCGGGCTGGATCGCCTGGATCACGCAGGAAGAGGAATGTGTGGACCGCGCGAGGGCGTGGCGGGCGTCGAAGGGGCTTCCGTCAAAGGATGGAAAGATCCGAAAAGCAGGAGAGGGCTTTTAAAAATTTCGACCTAACCTCTTTTCGCAAAGCGTAACAATCCCTCATTCGTGGGGTTGCTCGACGCGAACCCACTGATGCACTGTCATGTGAGAACCACTTACAGGAACGCGTCATGAGGATCGTTGGCCATACAATCAGACATATAATTGGACGCGCTGGCTTTGGGGGCGTTTTGATTGTGATGGCGAGTGTTTTCTGCCTTCCGACGCACGCCTATGCGCAGGTTGACCGTATTCTCGATGCAGCCGAACGCGAGATTGAACGCCGCGCGCAACGGGAAATCCGCGATGTCATCCGCAATGCCGGAAAAGACGATGAGACGGGGAGAGATCGTGATACGCCCATTTATGACACGGGGGCTGGACCGGCCCCAACGCCTCACGGCGGGCCCGAAGCGCCGAAACCCGTTTGGCTGACCCAGTGTGATGGGCTCCGCCCAACCCGTATCGTCTATGGACAGCTGGGCGATTATATTGCGCAGACTGGGATGAGCGCACAGCGCAATACGGGCTTTGTTCGGCAGCGCGAGGTGGATTTCATACAGGGCTGCATCCTGCCGGATTTGCGCTCTGGCGAGGTGCTCTACCTGGAATATGATAAGCAAGCGCTGGCCGCGAAGGGTGATTTCAAGACGCAATGTGTCAAGGTGAATGATGCAGGTTATGGTGCCGTGAATGACCGTGAGAGCGCGGACGATTATCCGGCGGATGACAGCTATCTCAGACCTGGTCACCTCAAATTGGCCTGCGGTCATAGTGAAGGGATTTCCGATTGCGTGGGGGGGACGGATGCGGATCGCGGCCAGGCCGCAGAGCGGGATTTTCGCAATCGCGGTGTCACGCCACTCTCATTTCATATGATGCGCACACATCAGGCGGCGACGCCCGCTCCGGGTGAGCGCCTCTATTGTCACTATTTCAATGCACAATCCGGTCTGAGCCTGTTCGGCTATGAATATTACCGGGAGCGATTTTAAGGTCAGATCTCACAACGACACCGTTGAGCTACACCCCTTGTCCCATCTGGGATATTCGCAAATCTCCATGCCCTTTTCAAAGAGCGCACAAGCCGAACGTCTCGGCCGTTCAAGGATTAGGGAACTTAAATACGATGAAACTCATCACTCGACAAATGGGCATGCAAGCCGTGCTCGCCGCTATTCTCGCCGTCGGCACGGTCGCGCCGGCGCAAGCACAGCTGGGCGATCTGAAACGCTTCACGAAAAAGCAGGCGGAAAAGAAAGCGAAAAAGGAAATTGAAAAGGCGATCAATGGCGCCCCGACCGGGACGACAACCACAACAAACGCTGGAGCTACACAGACGGCGGCTGCGGGTGGTTCATCCGGTCGCTCCAGCACACCGAAGCCGATAGAGCTGACCCAATGTGACAGCCTGCGTCCGTCCAAGATCGTTTACGGCAAGCTGGGCGATTATACGTTCTCACAAGGGATGAGCACGGAGGAGCGCACGGGCTTTATCAATCGCCGCGACGTCTCTTTCGAAAGTGGCTGCATCCTGCCGAACTTGGAATCGCGCGAGGTCATGTATCTGGAATATGACACGAATGCGCTCGGCGCTGCCGGGTGGCCGAACGCTTATGAAACGCAGTGCGTGAAAATTGATGATCGGGCTTATGGGGCGCTGAACACGAAGGAAACGCGCAGCGAATATCCGGATAATGAAGATTACCTCAAAGACGCGCATTTGCGTCTGGCCTGCGGCAATAGCGAAGGCATTTCAGAGTGCACGAATGGCAGCAATTCAGACCGTGCCACAGCAGCGAGCAAGGATCTGAAGGCGCGCGGCAAGACAGCGCTCTCTTTCTTCATGCCGACAACGCGTCGCGGCGATACGCCGAAATCCGGCGAACGTCTCTATTGTCAATTCTACAATACAGACTCAGGCAAGAGCCTCTTTGGCTTCGAATATTTCCGCGAATATGGTTAGTCACGTCCACGCGGAAGTCGACGGCGCGCCTTCCCCAAATCGGGCGCGTCAGACGGGTCGGGCGCTCTCGGCAGACACTCTTCAGGGGCGTCGCTTAGAAAACGCCTGACCCGTCACAGGCAATAAGAAGCTGGCCTTCGAGGCCAGCTTTTCTATGGAAGTAGAAGGAGCGGTAGGTCTCGTTCGAGACGGCGGCAAACATGCTCTTCTTGTCTGGATAGCGAACGATGGCGACCGCGTCCCATTCGTCTTCTCCAGACCCGATGAGGAAGCGATCGACCTTGCCGCCAAAGATCGTTTCAACGCCCTCGATATTCATGTTTTTGAGCATCTCCCCAAAGGCTTTAGCGTAGCGATTATAGGCTGCTTCGCCACTCACCTGCTCGCCCTCGCGGTAAGTCGAAGTCCTTTTGAACTTGAGCAGATTGAGCATGTAGACCGGAACGCCGTCTTCGTGACTGTCGAGGAAGGCCTCGATTTGCTCGGGACTGGCGTCGACGGCATTCTGGGTAGGCATGGGCGAGACCTTATTTGTAGCCGGGATGTTCTAGCACTTGGCTGGCGGAGTTTTGGACGTCCTCAGTTGAGACAAAGAAATCCGCCGCTAAAGGTCCGGAATACCCAGGCTGATTATATGGGTCAAAGTCGGTGACGCCGGCATCACGCAGGACGAATTCATCAATGAAGAACTCACCTGTTGCCTCTGCGCTTGGCTTAGACAGGACTTCATAAGCGGCGTCCGCCATGATGTCCGGCACACGGCTCATCTTCGCCATACTGTCGCCGCCGAGCACGTTGCGGACGGCGGCTGTATCAATAGACGTCATCGGCCAGAGGGAATTCACAGCAATGCCATCGCCGCGAAATTCTTCGGACATGCCGAGCGTGCACAGGCTCATGCCATATTTCGCCATTGTGTAGGCAACGTGGTTTTTAAACCAGCGCGTTTCCATCAGAAGAGGTGGCGCGATGTTCAGAATATGCGCATTCGTGCCTTTTTTCAGATGAGGATGGCACGCCTGGCTCATGAGAAAGGTGCCACGGGCGTTGACCTGGTTCATCAGGTCGTAGCGCTTCATCGGTGTCGCGGTTGTGGGCGTCAGCGAGATCGCGGAGGCGTTGTTCACGAGAATGTCGAGGCCACCAAACCGTTCCACGCTTTGCTCAACGGCTTTATAAACAGAATCCTCTTCGCGAATGTCACAGACGATCGGCAGACAGGTTCCGCCTACCTCTTCGATCTCTTCGGCGGCCGTATAGATCGTACCCGCCAGCTTCGGATGCGGTTCAGCTGTCTTGGCGCAGATGACAATATTCGCCCCGTCTGCGGCGATCTTTTTGGCGATAGACAGGCCAATCCCGCGTGAGCCGCCCGACATGATGAGGGTTCGATCTTTGAAAAAGCCAGATGACATGGATGAGGTCCTTATGAATGTTTGGTCTTTTTACGACACATAGTGCGCTGTGGACGCGCACAAAAGCGGATCGGTCCGTTTAAACCTGATTAACCCTGTTCTTGCACTTCGATTTAATCACTCTCTGTCAAAAGGCGTATCGAAATGAATGGATGGGGAGGCCAGCGTGCGTCTTTTAGTATTGGGTGTTTCGGCGATCGCATTAGGCGCTTGTTCGGTTGGGAGTGGTTATTCTTGGCAAGGGAGCCAGGGAGGCCATGGTCACGCGGTTGATTATTATGGCGGCTATGGACATAGCCATCACCAGCCATCAGGCTACACATCTGACAGCTGCGGTGTCGCGGTCTCGCCGTGTGGTGGATACACACCGCCTCCGGCCTATCAGCCACCCGTCTACACGCCTCCGCCGTCACCTGTTCACTCGCCTTGCGCCCCTGTGAGCCATCCGTGTGATGGCGGATCCTATTCAGTCGCTGGTCATGGTTACAGCTCGCATGATTACTACGGTGGCGGCTACTCATCTGCGCCTTCTTACAACTATGGCGCGGGCCATAGAGGTCATGTCTACGGCACATTAGGTGCGGTCATGTATGACTTTGAAGACGAAGCCTTCGGTATTCAGGGTCGTCTGGGCTATCAGTTCAATCCGAACTTTGGTGCAGAAGTTGAAGGATCTGTCGGCGTTATTGATGACACGGAAGATCTAGGCGGTGGTGATCAGCTAAAGACGGGTGTCGATTATTCGGCGGCCGCTTTCGGAACGGTTCGCGCACCGATCACGCCTCGACTGAGCACGATTGCACGCCTCGGCTATCATACAACACGTCTGACGAGCGAAAGCACAATCGCGAATCTCGTGACGGAAACAAACTCAAATGAAGATGGCCTCGCTTACGGTCTGGGCGCTGAATATAAACTCAGCCCGGTTGATGCGATCCGGGCTGACTACACAGCCTATGAAGTTGATAACGGCACGCTGGATTCGATCTCGCTCGCTTATCTGCGCCGCTTCTAAGCGACCTCGCCCATATCCTGGCGGGACCATAGATCCGCATACAGACCGCCCTGCATCAGCAGGGCGGAATGCGTTCCACGCTCGCGAATTTGACCGTTTTCCATGACGAGAATGAGGTCCGCTTCCTGAATGGTCGATAGGCGGTGCGCGACGACCAAAGTTGTTCGCCCTTCACTCGCCAGACCCAAGGCCTGCTGAATATCTTTCTCAGTCGCGCTATCCAGCGCACTGGTCGCTTCGTCCAGAATCAGGATGGCCGGGTCCTTCAAGAGCGTGCGCGCGATGGCGACGCGCTGTTTTTCCCCGCCTGAGAGCTTCAGACCGCGCTCGCCGACGAGCGTATCGTACCCATTTGGCAGTCCAACAATAAAGTCATGGATTTGAGCGTCCCGCGCCGCTTGTTCGATCTCGGCCTTCGACGCGCCGGGGCGCGCATAGGCAATATTGTAGCCAATCGTATCATTAAACAGGACCGTATCCTGCGGCACCATCCCGATGCTCGCGCGTAGGGAGGCCTGTGTCAGATCGCGAATATCGGTCCCATCAATCCGCACTTCACCGCCAGCAATATCGTAGAAGCGGTAGAGGATAC
>JBCBGR010000146.1:0-6537 GCA_038526555.1 Pseudomonadota bacterium | reverse complement strand
GATTATCACGCCCTCAGCGGACATGGAGGAGGCCCGCAAAGCGAGTGTGGTTGCCTCCTCCATGTCCGCTGAGGGCGTGATAATCATCGGGTCCTTGCCGCCCAGTTCGAGGTTGGCGGGGATCAGGTTTTCTGCTGCCGCCAAGGCGACTTTACGACCCGTGGCGACACTGCCTGTGAAGCAGACACAGTCGACATTGGGCATGATTGCCGCGCCTGTCGCGCCATCGCCTTGGACGAAGCCAATGATGTCGGAGAGGCCTGCCGCCTCGATGATCGGCAAAAGCGCATCGGCAAATCGGGGCGTTACTTCGGAGGGTTTGATGATGACGCATGACCCCGCCATCAGGGCCTGAACCGCGTCGATGAAGGAGAGGGTGATGGGGAAGTTCCACGGGCTGATCACACCGGTCAATTGGTAGGGGACATATTCGGTTTGGTGCTTGAAATTCGGCTTGGTACGACCGGGTATCCAGTCAAGTTCCGGCAGGAGTGTGGGTGCGAGCATGGCCCAGCCGCGCAACATGCCTATCACGCCTTGCACTTCGGATTGCGCCAGACGCCGCCGACCCGTGTCAATCTCCAGCGCGTCCATCACGCTCTGCGCATCTTGTTCTAATTGATCCGCGAGGGCGTTAAGCGCGGCGGCGCGCCCGTCAAAGCCGCGAGCCAGCCATTCAGGTTGCGCCCCGCGTAAGCGTTTCGCGGCTGCAGCCACATCCGCGGGGCTCGCCGCTTCGATTTCATAATCCGCTTCCCCGGTGCGAGGGTTCAGGACGGGCAGGATTCGTTTGGTGTTCGTCATGCGCGTGTTCTATTGATCTGTTTCGTCTTTCCTATGACGCATCGCAAAATCGATTTCACCTGTCTTGAATAGGCCCGCATTTATGGAACTCTATAAAGCTCTCGCCCTTCAAACGGAATGCGCCGCCGTCAATCGCGTGGCAAGCCGCGCTGAAGCACGAGAGATTATGACCGCCAGCTTGGGTCGGATCACGGGACAGCTGATGAGCGCGCGGGCCTTCCACGGCGAGAGTTTGAAGCTCGTCTGCATGCCGGAATATTTCCTGACGAGCTTCCCGGCGGGCGAAAGCGCGGCGGAATGGCGGGAGAAGGCGTGCGTCGAGATGGACGGCGCGACCTATGAGGCGATTGGCACGATGGCGCAGAAGACCGGGATGTATATCGGCGCAAACCTCTATGAGACGGACCCGCATTTCCCGGAGCTCTATTTTCAGGCAAGCACGATCACCGCGCCGTCGGGTGACATCGTCCTGCGTTACCGCCGCCTGATCAGCATGTACGCCCCATCACCTTATGATGTGATGGAAGCCTATCTGGAACATTATCCCATCGAGACTTGGTTCCCGGTCGTGGACACGCCGCTGGGCCGTTTGGCGGCGCTCGCCAGTGAAGAAATCCGCTATCCAGAGATTTCGCGAATTCTCGCGGCAAACGGCGCGGAAGTGATCCTGCATCCGACCTCTGAGGCGTCATCGACGCAGATGACCTACAAAAACGTCGCCAAGCTCGCTCGCGCGCAGGAAAATCAGTGCTATGTCATTTCGGCGAATAGTGCGGCGATCACGGGGACGGCGTTGACGCCAGAATCCACGGATGGCCGCAGCCAGATCGTCGATGATCGTGGGATTATCCTCGCTGAAGTGCCGAATGGCGAAACGATTACGGCCTGTGCCGATGTTGATATTCGCGCGCTGCGGGACCGCCGCCGCCGTAACGGTATGGACAATATGCTCGCCCGCCAGCCCATGGCGCTTTACACGCAAATGTTTGCGGGGCTGGACTTCCATCCTAGCGGGAGCTTGGGCGATGGGGGCAAGGCTCCGGCGAAGGACTTCTACAAACGGCGACAGGATGAGGTGATTGCACGGCTGGAGAAGGCGCGGATTATCTAATCCTAGCTCTCACACTCTTCAGGTGGGACGAATTGGGAAATGATACAGCGGGTCACATCACCTAGATCATCTTCGAGCTCGTTGACGCCGATCGCGACTAATCCGACACCAAGGATGAGGCCGCCGCCAATGATCAGGCCTAAATTGCTTCCGCCTTCCAAGTCTTCCGCATCGCCGTCGGACTCATTCGCATAGACGGACGGAAAGGCGGCATAGCTCAGGTCTAGTCCGCTCATATTCAGTCTGGGTTGGAACTTATCATCAAACCCAATGGCAAAGAGGTCATGGTTCGGCGAGTAATTCCGCCGGAAATCACGGCGCGATGTCTGAAACCGTGTCGATGAAATGGCAAATTGGAGTTTGGCGCGATCATCAAACTTTTGGGATCGTCGATCACCTAGAGGAATAGTCAGACGCAAACCAGCTTGCACACCAAAATGATCAATTTTGTTGTGACGCTGGAAGTTCGAATGCTGCGCTTGCGCGGTGGTTGTCATGAGGGCCGACAAAAGAGCCAGACTTAAGGATTTCAGGCCCAAAGGTCTCAAAACGCGTCGACTCATAATGCCTCCTGTCACGCTTAGTCAGTTGATCCGCTGATGGTGACAAGAGCAGGGGCGTTCACATTGGGTGACGGTTTCCAGAAGGGGTGTTATGTGTATTTCGGCAAATTCGCGCGGATTTCATCCTGATCCCAGATGACGCCGCCCATCCATTCGCCGCAGGCGGGGGCGAAGTGAACGGCTGTGATCGAGGCGTACATGCCGGACGCGATATAGGGGTCGCCTTTCATCTTATTGATCGCCTCATCCGCACTGTCAGCGGGGATGAGGAAGACGCTGCCAATAATCGGACCGTCGGCCGTTTCCCGTATTGGGCCTGCCACGCGGTAATCTCTATTGTTGGCTTCAATATGATCCAGATGGCCGAAAAGGTGCTCATTGCGGAGCGGTGGGGTGTCCGGGCCGTCCAGACAAGTGACGAGCCAGGTTGCTTGTTCAAGACGGGGAACGCGTTTCGCTTTTTCAGTCATTTTGATTGCCTAATCTGGACTTCTGGTTGATCGACTGACTTCAATCAAACGGACAATGACGGGCCTGTCTAGGAAGGAAACGTATGGCGGGGAATGGCATCATCATCGCGACTTTGGTAGCCTACAAGATCATTCTTCTGGGAGTGGGCTTCTGGGCCAGCCGTCGTGTCGGGTCAGAAGGCGATTTCTTCCTCGCGGGTCAGGGTCTTGGGGCTTGGACGGCAGGGCTGTCTTACGCAGCCTCCACCTCCAGCGCATGGGTTCTCCTCGGCTTTACGGGCATGGTGTTTACGCAAGGTCTGGTCGCGCTCTGGCTCGTACCGGGTATTTTTGGGGGATACGTTCTGACGTGGCTCGTCATGGGGCCGCGTCTCAATGAAGAAACGCGCGAAAAGGAGCATATCACCGTCATCGACTTCTTGGTTGCCGATGCCGGGAAATGGGCGCGGATCATCGGACTTGTCGCGGCGGCGCTGATCCTCTTCTGTTTCGTCTTTTACATCTCCTCCCAATTCCAAGCGGCGGGGAATGCGTTGACCGAAGTGTTCGGGATGAGCGCGACTGAGGCGATCTTGCTCGGGGCCGCTGTGATCATTCTTTACTGTCTGCTCGGTGGATTTCTGGCGGCGTCGATTACGGACGCGTTGCAAGCCGGGGTGATGGTGATCGCGTGTTTGCTGGTTCCCATCGCGGCTCTAATGACGGCTGGCGGGTTTGGACCGGTGATGGACGCGCTGCACGAGACAGCCCCAGGGTCGTATTTCAGCGCGACTGGCGGCGCGGTCGGCATGGCAGGGATCGGTCTGGCCATGGGGCTTCTCGGCACCGGACTGGGCGCCTTAGGGCAGCCCCAACTCCTGAACCGGATCATGGCGGTGAAATCCCAATCAGAGCGTTTACGCGGCGCAGCGATTACCGTCGGCTGGGGCGTATTGATCTATTCAGGCCTCATCCTTCTGGCGCTAAGTGGGCGGGCCATGCAGCTGGACACGGGCGGGGAAAGCTTATTCTTCGCCGCCGCCCGCGAATATCTGCCGGCCGCTATTGCAGGCGTTGTGATCGCAGCGGTGCTCTCCGCCGTCATGTCAACAGTCGATAGTCTCTTGCTAGCTGCCGCCTCAGCCGTCTCCCATGATAGCGGACTACGTTGGTCCTCCCCCCAGAAAGCCTTGCTGATGGGGCGGCTCGCCATGGTCGCTGTGGCGATCTTCGCTGTGCTGCTCACGCTCTATGCACCGAAAGATATTTTCACGCGCGTCTTGTTCAGCTGGGTCGCACTGGGCGCCGCTTTTGGTCCGGCTATCCTGACGCGGTGTCTGGGCTGGCAAGTGAAAGGTGGTGCGGTTTTGCTGGCGGTGATCGTTGGCTTTGCCATCGCTGTGACTGCCTACAGCATCCCCGGCGCGGCTGCGGATGTTGTTGAAAAATGGGGCAGTTGGGTAGCAGGCCTGCTCATCCTCTTTATCGGAAAGGTCAAATGATGGGGTCTTACGTCAAGCGAACAACATTGATGGTGCGCGATATGGAGCGCGCGCTGACCTTTTACCGGGACGTGCTGGGCGCCAATATTTGGTTCGATACCCCGTTCACCTTGTCCGGCCAGGGCTTTCCGATCGGAAAGAAGGGCGACAAGCTTCGCCTCTGTATTGTGAAATTTGAGGACCCAGAGATCGGTATGATTGGCCTGATCGAGTTTGAAGAGCCACCAGAAGCCCCGCCACCCGTGACTTACTCTTTGGGCTGGGGGCAGCCCATCTTTGTTGTTGTCGCGGATGATGCGCGCGGTATTCATGCACGTGCTGAAGAGCATGGATTTAAGCTCCGTAATCCAGAGCCGCATGTCTGGTCTACCAAGGGCGCGAAGGGGGAGACGAAGCATTTTGTCTCTACGAACCTTTGGGACGCGGATGGCCATTTCTTCGAATGTAATCAGGTGACGCACATTGACCCGGCCTAAAACACGTCAAGCGTGGGGTGTTGCGCAACGCCCGGAAGGCAAACCAAAGCCGGGTGATTTCCTGTTCAAGGAAGAACCCATTCCGGAGCTGGGAGAGGGCGAGGTCCTGCTAGAGACGCTCTATCTCGGTATCGCGCCGGTGATGCGCATGTACATGATGGACGCGTCCAAAGCGGGTATCGTCACGGGTGAAGCCCCACTGGAAATCGGCGATACGATCCATGGTCGCGGCGTCGCGCGCGTGATTGAAAGCCGTCATGACGATTATGCGGTTGGCGATGTCGTGCAAGGGCAGCTGGGTTGGCAGACCCATAAGGTCTCCAATATGACGCCGGGAGAACGCTTTCTGCGCGTGACAGAACATGATCTGTCTTACGGGTTGGCGGTCAGGATCCTCTCCATGACGGGGCTGACGGCCTACACCTCCTATCGTTACCGCTGCGAGGCCAAAGCGGGTGAAACCCTGTTGGTCAGCGGGGCTGCGGGCGGCGTGGGGCATATGATTGTCCAACTCGCGAAAGCGGATGGCCTGCGCGTGATCGGCATTGCGGGCGGACCAAATAAGTGCGCGGTGGTGAGCCGTCTCGGCGCGGATGCGGTGATTGACTACAAGATTGAGGACGTCGCTGCACGCTTGGACGAACTCGCCCCTGACGGGCTGGATATCTACTATGATAATGTGGGCGGTGAAATCCTCATGGCGGCGTTGGAGCGCCTCAAAATGGGTGCACGCGTCCTGCTTTGTGGCTCTATCAGCGAATATGGCCGCGCAGAGAAGTTTGGCCTCACCAACTATACGCGTCTGCGCCGCGCGGAAGCCGATATGCGGGGCTATTTCGTCTATAACCACATTCACCGTTTTGAAGAGACGGTGAAAACGCTCTCCGGCATGATCCGGGATGGCTCCATGACGCCTTTGGTGGATGAGCTGGTCGGGTTCGACAAAATGCCCGAAGCGCTGATTGGCGTCTATGACGGCACGAATATTGGCACCCGGTGTGTCAAGGTGAAGCTGGATGAATAAACCACCCTTACGCTTTCAACGCGCCAACCATGTCGTGTCAGATTTGGATCGGGCGCTGAGTTTTTATCGCGATGTGCTCGGTTTCACTGTTACCTTCATCAAGGAGAGTGCCGAGGACAGTTATTCCTACGATGTGTTCGAGTTGCCGCGCGAGCCGATGCGGTTCTGCGTCCTCACCGCTGGCGATCAGACGAATGTGATGGCGCTGACGGAAAATGCGGGCGCAGGGCCTGCGCCGACGCCGCGTCACAGTGCGATCATTCTGGAAACGCCGGAGATCGACCGGATTGTCGCCGAGTCCAAAGCGCTGGGTCTGACCGTCTATCCCGAAGATCATCTCGTCACGCGTGACGGACGCGAAGGGCGCGAAGTCGGTATTGTCGACTTTGACGGCAATCTGGTGGTCATCTACCTGATTACAAAGGCAGCGACATGAGTGAGACAATCCCAACCTCTGTGAAAACAGACGATGGCTATCCAACGCCCAAATACGCGTGGACACTCGTCGCCTTCCTGACGATCGCTTACATTTCCAGCTTTCTGGATCGTTGGATTCTCGGTCTTCTCATTGACCCTATTAAGGAAAGCACAGGCGCTTCAGATACGCA
>JBCBGR010000145.1:0-6549 GCA_038526555.1 Pseudomonadota bacterium | reverse complement strand
CTCGGCCTGCAGCAGGATAAAGGCTTCAAAGTCGCCTTTGTGACCGATGGTCGTATGTCCGGGGCCTCCGGGAAAATCCCGGCGGCGATTCACATGCATCCTGAGGCACTTTTAGGCGGTCCTTTAGCATGTGTTGAAACAGGCGACATGATCCGCGTTGACCCCGCCAATGGGACGGTTGAGGTCTTGGATGTTGATTTGAATTCCCGTAAGCCTGCGCAAATGCCTATTCGGACTAACCTATCTACGCTTGGCATGAATATGTTCGCCCCGCAGCGCGCAATTGCGACAGACGCGGAAAGTGGCGCGTCAACCCTGGGTGACTTGGATATCGCTAAGTAAAGAATGTTTCACGTCCTTTCCGATATTTTGAGGCCAGTCTCGTGACGCATACGCTTGTTGGCGATGTGGGTGGGACCAATGCGCGATTTGCATTGGCAGATCGATCTGCATCGGGTTCGATTACCTTGCACCATTCCAATCGGTTTGCCGTACGTGATTTTGCGAACTTTGATGATGCGATTGGAGCCTATCTTTCAGATATTGATGTGAAGCCAGATCGGGCCGCTTTCGCGTTTGCGGGTCCGAAATTCGATGACGAAATCCGGATGACGAATGTGGATTGGGTCGTCTCTGAGTCAGGCCTGCGATCTGAGTTCGGTTTTGCTGAAGCTGTTATTCTCAATGATTTTGTCGCCATGGCGAATGGTGCAACCGTGATTCCTGATGACGGGTTTCAGACGCTGATTCCTGGTAAAGTCAATTATACCAAACCTGTTGCCGTCATGGGGCCTGGTACAGGTCTCGGCTTATCCTGTATCTTGCCCGGAAAACCGCCCGTCGTGATCCCGACCGAAGGGGGGCACACAGCCTTCTCACCCATGTCGGATATTGAGATAGAGATCCTGCGCTACTGGCAAAAGGAACGGTCCTTTGTCTCTGCAGAAGCCCTGATTTCCGGTCCGGGACTCTTCCGAATTTACACGGCGCTCTGCGCAATTCGAGACGAAAAACCGCTTTGCACGAAAGAGGACGAGATCATTGCGGCTGGACAGGCGGATCCGTCGTCAGTCGCGCGACTTTGCATCACCACATTCTGTGACTGTTTAGGCACGTTTGCCGGCAATGCCTGCGTGACTTTGGGTGCAGCAGGTGGTGTGGTTCTGGCGGGGGGCGTGTCTCGCCACGTTTCGCCATTCATTGGCGAGTCCGACTTTATCGCGCGTTTCCAAAATCGCCATAAAGGCTCGTGGTTTGTGGAATCTGTGCCTGTACGCTTGATACAGGCACAGTATGTGGCGCTATACGGCGCAGCAGCAATGGTGCTGGATTAGTCTGTTTGACTAGCCGGCGAGTTCGGCTTCGAGGATTTCGTCCAACCGCGCGCGATTGGCCCCTGAAACGAACTGATCATTGATCACGAAAAATGGTGTGCCTGTCAGCGCGGGAATTCTGCGGCCAATATCAAGCGTATCGGCGATCTGACGATCAATGGCGGCGTCTTTCATGTCGGTTTCGAGCTGCTCCACATTCATGCCGAGGTTACCAGCAATTTCCAGAACGCGCTTTTCAGTCAAAGAACGCTCGTCCATGAGGGCGAAGTGCATCTTGCGATATTCGCCCTGACGCGCCGCTGCGAGAGCGGCACGGGCTGCCATATAGGACGTGCCGTCGCGGCCCGTCAGCACAGGCATTTCTTTGAAAATCACCCGAACATCGTCGGGATATTTTGCCATAGTGGCTTCCATCCAGTCAGTTGAGCGTTTGCAGAAGCCGCAATTGTAATCAAAGAATTCAATCAGTTGAACTTTCGCATCCGATGGGCCGATCGAATAGTCGCGTGGGTCGCGGAAAAGTTGGTCTGAGAGCTCCGCAATCGCATCCAGGCTTTCTTGTTCTTCAGCCTGTGCATCTTTGGCTTCAAGCGCAATCATGGCTTCACGAATGATTTCGGGGTTTTCTAGCAAGTATGCCCGAACGATTTCTTCCACTTCGGCTTTGGACATGTCTGTCGCGCCAGCTTGCGAACAGGCGGCGAGGCCTAGCACGGAAACGGCCGCAAAGGTTTTCAGGAACTGTTTCATAAGAGAATCCGGAATCAAAAGTTTGGAAGCCTTTAACGGCATAGCTCTGAATGATCTACAAACGAGTGTGTGAGACTGCGTGAGTTAGCGTTGGGCGCTTGGGTTATAAACGGACGCCGTGAAAGGCTTGCCGCGTCTCTGGTTACGACGACGGCGATCCAATTGCGCCTCTGTGACTACAATAATGTCAGACGCCCTTCGCCACTGTGGGATATTGCGGTCCATGTCCTGCTTCGCACGGCCTGCAAAAGATCGCGCCGCCTCCAGATCGCCAATCGCGTAAAAGCGTTCTGCAGAGGCATACTTCGCCAAGGCATCCTGATCTTGAGCTCCATAGGCGAGAGATAAGAGGTACCAGCCATAGGAATAGTTCGGTTCCTGAATCAACGCTGATTTGAGAAGCTCCTCTGCTCGGTCCAACTCTTCAGGTTTTCGAGTTTCAATCAGTGACTGTGCCAGCGCGACTTTCAAAAGCATCGCATCCGGTTTGAGTTCTAAGGCACGTTCAGCCGACGGCAGAGCCTCTTCACGTTGTCCGGATTCATAGAGAATCTGTGCTTTCAGCTCATGGAAGTAAGGGTTTCCCGGTTCTTCTTCGATGAGCGTGTCGATTTCACGGATCGCCATTCGCAAATTCGCGGTCCGGAAATGCGCGACCGACCTAGCATATCGCGCCGGCTGTGAAGTATCGGATAGAGGATAGCGATTGAAAACGAGCTGAGGTGCATCGAGGAAACCGCGCATCTTCGCTTTCATCATCTCATGGCGGAACAAGTCTTCAGGCGGGTCTTTGACATCAGCGTAGGGGCTCTCTGCAACGCGCTCACGGAGCTTATCGATCCGATTGGACGATAGCGGGTGAGAGCGGAAATATTCGTAACGCCGACTCTGAGACAGGACTTCCTGGGCGCGAAAGTTCTCGAAGAAGTCGATGAGACCTTGGCCGGATTGGCCCGTTGTTTCTAGAAAGCTCGCCGCATATTGATCGGCGGCTGACTCATTAACACGTGAATAGGCGAGGGCTTCAACAGCCCCAAATTGCTGCGCGCCACCAAGAATAGCCGCACCCGCGCCGCCTTCACCCGCAAGGATTGCGGCAATGCCGACCCCAGCCGCGAGCAGCATGGCGCCGTAAGCAGATCGATTGCCATAGTCAGAGCGCACAATATGCCCGCCGACAATGTGACCCGCTTCGTGGGCAATGACGCCTTTCAATTCATTGGGTGTTTCAGAGCGCAAGATCAGGCCGCTATGTAGGAAGATATTCTGCCCACGCGTCACAAACGCGTTCAGTTCAGGATCGTTCACCAAATAGATGTCGACGGAACGGGGGCTTAGACCGCCAGCACGTAGAATAGGGTCAGAGAAATCGCGCAGCGTTTCTTCAATTTCGGTGTCACGCAGCAAGCCTTGCGCTTGTGTCTGCGCCACGAGCATAGCTGTCAGCAACAGGGCTGCAAAACAGCGGAAAAGGACCGTAGCGACTGTTCGCGACATCGTCATAGCCCCTCTTCCTCTCTAAGACGGCATCAATCAAGTTAAGCCGGGGTCACGTTTCAGTGTAAGGGACCCCGTCACACGCGGTCCCTGAACGGTATTTGAACGCGACTACTCTTTGCCCATCAAGCGGTCGATGAGGCCACGTTTACGACGTGGCGGCGCTTTTCGGCGACGGGCTTCACTGTCCGCATCATCTGATGGCGCTGGCTTTTCGGCCTGAACGTCCACCTTTGGCTCAGCTTTTGGCGTGTCAGCAGGCTTGCGGGCAGGGGCTTTCCGACGCCGGACGGGCTTGGTCGTTTCAGTCTCTGTTGCTGTTGCCTCTTCAGCTTTAGCAGGTTCAGCTTTTTTGCGAGGGGCGCGCTTACGCTTTGGTTTTGGGGCTTCCTCAGGCGCAGCTTCTGGCACATCCGAAGTCGCCTTTTTCTTTGGGGCCGCGCGTTTCCGGGCAGGCTTTGGCGCAGGTGTTTCCGTCTCAGCTTTAGCAGGCGTTTCGGCCTCCTTCGCTTTAGCAGGGGCTCTGCGACGGCGCGCAGGCTTTGGGGCCTCTTCCGCTGCGTCCTCAGCCTTCAGCGCTTCTGCTTCAGCCTTTGCCGGGGCTTTGCGCCGCCGTCTGGGCTTTGGAGCGGCTTCGGCTGCCGCCTCAGCGGTTTCCTCAGCCTTTGCAGTCGGAGCTTTGCGACGACGTTTGGGTTTCTCTTCCGAAACCTCGGCCTCTGCCTTGGCAGCAGCTTTAGCGGGAGCCTTACGGCGGCGCTTTGGCTTAGGCGCTTCTTCTTCAGCGGTATCTTCCGTTTTCGCTGCAGCGGACTTGCGCGACGGAGCTTTGCGACGGCGGCTCGATGAGGCTTCAGCAGGCTTAGGCGTTTCGGCGTCTACCTCATCAGTAGTCTCAGCAGCTGTTGTGTCTTCGGGGTCTTTAGTAGCCCGTGAAGGCGCTTTGCGTCTAGACGAACTGCGCCGCTTCTTGGGCTTTTCTTCGTCCGCTGATGCCTCTTCTTTCGGGTTTGCCTCTGACTGAGCTTCAGAGTCAGAATCTGTTTTCGGTTTCCGGCGACGGCGGCGACGGGGTTTTGGCGTCTCAGACGCGTCTTCTTTTTCCTCGTCAGTTGCCTCTGCATCCGTGTCTTCCGAGGCTGTTTCAGTCTCACTTTCTGAACTGCGACGCTTGCGGTTGCGTCCACCGCGGCGACCGCGACGGCGACGGGGCTTGGTCGTTTCGTCATCATCCTGAACCTCTTTGGCTTCAGTCTCAGCCTCTGTGTCTGTTTCGTCCTCATCGTCCTCAGATTTCGAGCGGCTTTTGGCGTTGGCGCGCTGACGCTCTTTCTCGGCCTCTTTGACTTCCTCGCGAATGTCCTTCTCGATTTGGACAAGCGGGTCTTTACGGCCATCACTGCGCTTCTCAGCCACTTCCAGCGTAAAAGCCGGACGGATGAGCTCATCATCATGCTCAACAACTGTGAAAACGTCCGCGTTTTCATCCACTTTTGTCAGTAGGTCGCGTTTCTCATTCAAAAGATAGAGCGCCACGTCAGGAGGGCATTTCAGGCGGATTTTCTTGGCTTTGCCTCGGATCGCAAACTCTTCAACGGCGCGAATAGCGGCGAGGGCAGACGATTCGACTGTCCGTTTCCGGCCGACACCGTCACAATGCGAACAAACCGTTGTGGACCCTTCCAGCAGAGATCGGCGACGACGCTGACGGCTCATCTCCATCAGGCCAAACTGGCTGATGCGACCTGTCTGGATACGGGCGCGATCACGTGAAAGCACTTCTTTCATTTTGCGTTCAACAGCGCGGTTATTCTTGTTCTCTTCCATGTCGATGAAGTCGACAACGATGAGACCGGCCAGGTCTCGTAGACGCATCTGACGGGCGAGCTCTTCGGCTGCTTCCAGGTTGGTCTTCAGCGCTGTGCGCTCAACGTTACGCTCTTTTGTCGATTTGCCTGAGTTCACATCCACAGACACGAGGGCCTCTGTGGGATGGATCACGAGGTAACCACCGGATTTTAGCTGAACGGTCGCATCCAAACTGTTCTCAATCTGGCGTTCAACATCATAACGCAGGAAGAGCGGGATCGCTTCATCATAGCGTTTCACGAACTTGGCGTGGCTCGGCATGAGCATTTTGATAAAGGCTTTGGCTGTTTTGTAGGCCTCCTCGCCCTGAACGAGAACTTCGCCAATATCCTTGTTATAGAGGTCACGGATGGACCGTTTCACAAGATTGCCTTCCTCGTGAATGAGAGCCGGGGCGACAGATTTCAGCGTTGTATCGCGGATGTCATCCCAAAGGCGTGAAAGGTAGTCATAGTCGCGTTTGATCTCAGCTTTTGTACGCTTAGCGCCAGCCGTGCGAACTATTACGCCCATCCCGTGGGGGACAGACAAATCATCCATAACGGACTTTAAGCGTTTGCGATCAGAGCCGTTGGCGATTTTGCGAGAAATACCACCACCGCGCGGCGTGTTGGGCATCAGAACACAATAGCGCCCTGCCAATGACAGGTAAGTTGTCATGGCCGCGCCTTTATTGCCGCGTTCCTCTTTAACAGCCTGAACGAGCAGGATCTGGCCACGCTTGATGACTTCCTGGATTTTATAGCGACGACGGCGGATTTGCTTTCGGCGGCGGCTGGCCACTTTTACCTGCTCATCAGCGACTTCGGCATCATTATCGTCAGAGGCATCATCCTCATCAGGGTCGAGGTTTTCATCTTCCTCGACATCGTCCTCATCTGTGTCGTCTGAGAGTTCTTCCTCCTCCTGCTGCTGCAGCGCGAGCTTATCCTCGTAAGGGATTTGATAGTAATCCGGGTGGATTTCTGAGAATGCGAGGAAGCCGTGGCGGTTACCGCCATAGTCAATGAAAGCCGCCTGAAGGGACGGTTCTACACGGGTAACTTTGGCGAGGTAGACATTGCCGCGAAGCTGACGCTTGTTACGGCTTTCAAAATCA
>JBCBGR010000144.1:0-6569 GCA_038526555.1 Pseudomonadota bacterium | reverse complement strand
CCTATAGAGGCTATAGCTTGGCGACCTGATCCTCTTTAGGCTGAGGCTTGAGACCCGTTCAACCTTCGCCCTTGTCGTCATCGCTCCGCTCTAACAAGTCATGGGCGGCGCGGGTGAGTAAGTCGCCGACGGTCTTGAATTTGGTGGAGAGCGGAGAAGTCGGCCGCCAGATCAGGGCAATGTCACGTTCCGCGTGTTCAGATGCAATCTTACGAACAACCAGTCCAGGGTCATCATAAGCCTCTGAACGCATGTAGAGGCTTGGCATCACGGCCACTGAACCACCCATCGCTGCCATCTGACGCACAGCGTCAAGACTCGTGCCTTCATACTCTGTGCTGATCTGCGCGCCCGCCATATCAGCCAACCGGTGCACGAGGGCCGACAGTTTGTGACCATAGCCGAGCGCCAGAAGATCGCGACCTTTCAAATCAGAGGTTGAGATCGGACCGGTCCCGCTTGCCAGCGGATCATCCGGCGCAACGCCTACATAAAGATACTCATGGAACAGTGTCATATTGCGCATGGCGGGATGATCTTCCGGTGTCGAGATAATCACGTCCAATCGACCATCTTCCAGATGGGCGTGTAGATCGACGGTGCGTTCCTCTCGCACCACAATCCTCAGGTCCGGATAAAGACGGTGCAGGCGTCGAACGGCCAAGGGCAGAAGATATGGGCCGATGGAGGGCAAGGTTCCAAGGCGAATTCGCCCGGCCAAGGTCTGTCCCGCTTCACGCGCCGTGGTCCGAAACGCATCCATATCGCGCAGGATGATGCGTGCTCGGGCGGCGAGTTCTTCGCCGATCGGGGTCAGGGGCGCACCGCCACGCCCCCGTTCAACCAGTGTGGCGCCGAGCACCTCTTCCATGTCGCGTAACTGCGTCGAGAGACTCGGCTGTGAAACGTGCGCCAGCTTAGCCGCTCCAGAGAAGGTGCCTGCCTCGTCAATCGCGACGAGATATTGAAGTTGACGTAATGTCGGTTTCACAATCGGCCCCCATTCCATGCCCGATAGAGCGCCTTCAGTTGGCGCTACATACTTCTTATAGCCTGTCTCTATAAAAAATATTCAGGACTTATCCTAACCCTAATTACGGTTTTGGTCTATTTAGGATTTGCGAACAAACTAGAGGAGTAAAAAATGTTCTGCCCTGAAATGATGACGTCTACCCTGAAGCGGTCTGCATCTGCGCCAAAAGGTGCGCGGCAGACGGTTGAGGTTTGCAAAAAGACGCTGCAGGATATTCCCCAACGGTTGAAAAGCCGCCGCCGGAAGTCCCGCGTGTCTGTTCAGCTCGCCATCGTTTAGCGAACATGACAGCCATCCCCTCAGATCAGCCTGCCTCAAAGCGATCCGTCACGGCTTTGCTCTGGCGGAATAAGGCAGAGCTGAGCTTGGTGGGTGTCCTTGCCCTGATTGGGGTTTTGGCCTGATCCAGCCGCCCCGGTAAACCGAGAGTATCGATCACTCTCATCCCAGCTGCATCCGGTCCCCCTTGCCGGATGCAGCTTCATTTATTTTGGGACTAAGGCGTGAACCGCTTGTCCCTCAAAACCGTATCTGGAGTTAAGCCATTGTGTTCCGATGCGAACACAAGCAACATTAGTTAATTTCTGAGGTTCTGCGCGAGCCGCCAATGCCTTAGGCACCAAAATATCCACTTAGAAGAAGGCCCCATCATGAGCGATACTTCCATTACCCAAGTGATGAAGAACGCCCCCCGTACAATCCGTGAGCGGGTCACGGAATTCATGCATTTAGAAGCTTCGGGTGGCTTGGTGCTGATGTTTACGGCCATTCTCGCTCTAATCGCGAACAACTCCCTCCTGGCTTCTGGTTATACTGGCATTCTGAACACGCCTGTCGCCGTACAATTTGGGGGTTTTGAAATCGCGAAACCCTTCCTGCTCTGGATCAATGATGGCCTTATGGCGATCTTCTTCTTCCTCGTCGGCTTGGAAATTAAGCGCGAAGTGCTCGATGGTGAATTGTCATCGATGGATAAGGCCGCGCTTCCAATTTTTGCCGCGATCGGTGGCATCGCAGTACCCGCTTTGATTTACTACCTGCTCAATGCATCGGATCCTGTCACTGTCTCTGGTTGGGCGATCCCTGCGGCGACAGACATTGCTTTTGCGCTTGGTATTATCGCACTTCTGGGCAATCGCGTTCCAGCATCATTGAAGATTTTGCTCCTAGCGGTCGCCATTATCGATGACCTCGCAGCCATCATTATCATCGCACTGTTCTATACTGAAAATCTCAGCCTCGTAGCGCTTTCATGGGCGGCAGCGGGGGCTGTTGGTCTCTTTGCGCTCAACCGTATGAAGGTCATGCGTATTCTGCCTTATGCGCTGATCGGTGTCTTTGTCTGGGCGGCTGTGTTGAAATCTGGCGTCCACGCGACACTCGCTGGCGTGATCACAGCGCTGGCCATCCCAATGGCTCGCCCTGCGCCGGATGAACTCTCCCCACTACGTCGTGCTGAGCATGGGCTGCATATCTGGGTCGCCTTCCTGATCCTGCCGCTCTTCGCCTTCGCCAATGCGGGCGTCTCTCTCGCAGGCCTCTCATTGGCTGATGTTCTCGCGCCTGTTCCGCTCGGTATCGCACTGGGTCTGTTCTTTGGTAAGCAAATTGGTGTTTTCGCGCTCTCCTTCTTGGCCGTGAAGCTGAAGCTGGCCAAACTGCCAGAAGGGGCCAACTGGGCGCAAGTTTACGGCGTGGCCTGTCTAACCGGTGTGGGCTTTACCATGTCGCTCTTTATCGGGACACTCGCCTTTGATGATAGTGAGCTTCTGAATGGTGTTCGTCTCGGTGTCCTGATGGGCTCCATTGCCTCTGGTCTGCTGGGCTACTTCGTTCTTCGCGCGACCTGTAAGGGCGAAGCGGATGAAACAGTCGTGGACGCTGCCAAAGATTTGGGCGAAGAGGTCGCTGACGCGGCTGCGGGTTAGAACCGCTTAGGCGATTCGGCCGCCCGTCGGGCTGGAGTATCTATGGCAAGCCGTTCAACTGCCTCCGTCAATCCTGCCGGGGTCTCACCGGAAGACCCTGGCAACAATAAAAAACTGGTCCGAAATCTCGGCCTCTTCGACGTCTATTCGATCTCGACAGGGGCCATGTTTTCGTCGGGCCTGTTTTTGCTTCCAGGTATTGCGGCTGCTGCGACAGGTAACTCCGTTTTTCTCGCTTATTTCTTCGCAGGATTTCTAATCCTGCCGGCCATGTATTGTATGGCTGAGCTGGCAACGGCTATGCCAAAATCGGGCGGAACTTATTACTTCCTCGACCGCGCCATGGGGCCGCTCGTCGGAACTATCGGGGGATTTGGATCCTGGATTGCGGTGGTCTTTAAAGCCGCCTTCGCTCTTGTCGGGATGGGCGCTTACATTAGTCTCTATCTCGATTTGCCGTTCACCATTACGGCTATGCTCTTAGCCATTGCCTTCGGGGTCGTGAATGTCGTTGGCGCGAAAGAAACGACGCAGCTTCAACGCGTGCTTGTTACAACGCTTGTCGTCATTTTGATTGGCTTTACGCTGTTGGGCCTTGTTGCGGCTTCAAGTGGGCCTGAACCCCTACTCGAGTTGAACGCTGACTATGGCGCCTTTTTCTTGACAGGCACTGTTGGCTTTATTTCCACGATTGGCTTGGTGTTTGTCTCCTATGCAGGCCTGACAAAGCTCACCTCCGTTGCCGAAGAAATTAAAGATCCCGACCGCAACATCCCTCTTGGGATGACCTTATCGCTTCTCACTGCCACGATCCTCTACACGCTGGGAACATTCGTTCTCATCAAAGTCTTGGAACCTGCCGCTCTGGCCGGGAATGAGGCTCTGGGCATTGAAGCAAGCCTGACACCGATTGCCGATGCAGGTCGCGTCTTCATGGGCGATTGGCCGCTGGATCTGGGTGTGATCCTGATTGTTGTTGCTGCGATTGCCGCCTTTGCGTCGACAGGGAATGCCGGGATTATGAGTGCCTCGCGCTACCCCTATGCGATGGCGAAAGATAAGCTGCTGCCCGATCGTTTTGGAACACTCGGCAAGTTCCAAACGCCCACGACGGCCATCTTCTTCACCGTGGTTGTCATGATTGGCGTGATCGCCATTTTCGATGTCGCCGAAGTCGCAAAGCTTGCGTCTGCCTTCCAGTTGCTGCTCTTCATCCTTGTGTGTGTCGCTGTGATCGTGATGCGCGAAAGCCGTATTCCGACTTACAAGCCCGGCTTTAAAACGCCGCTTTACCCATGGCTTCCGATTGCAGGTGTCCTGATCGGCTTTTGGCTCATCATCGAAATGGGTGTGCTGGCCATTGGCTTTACGGGGATGCTCGCGATTATGGCTGTGCTCTGGTATAATTTTTATGCCTCCAAACGTGTTGAACGGCGCGGTGCGATTTTCCACGTTGCCGACCGCATGAGCCGCAATGTTTATGAAGGTCTCGAACATGAATTGATGACCATCATCAACGACCGAACCCAAGGTGAAAACCTCTCTTACGAGTCCGTTGTCGCACGCTCCCTCGTGACGGATTTCCGCTACGGCCAATATGATTTCGAAACGCTGACCGTCATGATGAGCGAAGAAGGGCAGAAGCGCTATGAAATCGACGCCGATGTCACGCGGAAGATCCTCATGCGAGAAGTGCCAACCGTCTTCCGTCCTATCAGCGACGGCGTCAGGCTGGCGCGCTATGTCGATGATCAGATCAAAGAGCCGGAACTGTTCATTTTCCGCTTTGGTCCTAAAGCGCGCCTCGATCTGAATCTCAATGACTCAGACGATGTTCACACGCTCATGTTCTTGCTGTGTCCGCCTAAGCCTGCTGGGTTGGATATGCGGATCGCTGGACACTTAGCAGAAATTGTCCAAGGTGAAGGGTTTGAACGGCGCTGGCTTTCCGCGCGCAGTGAAGCCGAACTCAATGACGTCTTGGTTCGTGATGATCACTTCCTACACGTGCCTGTCTCCAGCCTACCGCGTTTGAAATCTCAAATTGGCAAAACGGTGCGCGAACTCGCTGGTATGGGGGACGTTGTCGTGGCCTTGATCGAGAGGGGCGACAAAATGATGATCGCTACGCCGGACAATGTGCTCATGGATGGGGATATTGTCGCTTTAGTGGGTGAACCGGACGACATCCTTGCGCTAAGACGGGCACCAGCGGAACCTTCTGAAGAAGAATAGCGCCGCACGTTAAGGGGAGGGGGACATGAACGCACTCGATACACTGCTATCGCCTGTCGTGATGTTCTTTGCCCTAGGCTTGTTCGCCGCCCTGCTGCGCACGCCGATGAGCGTTCCGCAAAGCTTCGCCAAAGGCCTTGCCATCTACCTCATGATGGCGATTGGCCTGAAAGGCGGGGTGGAAATGTCCAAGACCGCGCTGGACGGGCAGGTCTTTGCTGTCTTTGGCGCTGCTACACTCCTGTCCTTTGGTCTGCCTCTGATCGCTTATTTCATGCTGCGTCTGACCAGCGGATTATCCCGCACGGACGCCGCCGCCACAGCGGGGCATTATGGGTCAATTTCGATTGTGACCTTTGTCGCGGCCATTGATGCGCTGCGGATCGCAGGCATACCTTCTTCGGGCTATCTCGTCGCTGTGGCCGCCATCATGGAAACGCCTGCCATCATCACGGCGTTGTGGTTGGCTTTAAAAGGACGCAAAAAAGAAAACTCCGAAGATGCCATCCATGACCGTGGGGAACTTGCGCGGGAAGTCCTGCTCAACGCGTCGATTGTGGTGCTGATGGGATCGTTACTCATCGGCATGGTGGCGGCTGAAGATGGCTATGAGCGTTTGGCGCCATTCTTCACCGCTCCTTTCCAAGGCATACTTTGTCTCTTCATGCTGGATATGGGCCTGAATGCGGGGCGGGGCTTGCGTCGCGGCTGGCGAAAACTAGGCATCGCACCGATTGCGTTTGGGATTTATATGCCCCTTATCGGGGCCGCGATTGGCGCGCTCTGCGGGCTCCTGATTGGCTTGCCAGCGGGCGATAAGACGCTGCTGATGGTGCTCTCAGCGTCCGCCTCCTATATTGCCGTGCCCGCCGCCATGCGGCTCGCTCTACCAGAGTCAGACCCGTCCGTTTATCTGACACTCTCTCTCGGCGTGACGTTCCCGTTTAACATCGCGCTGGGCATCCCGCTCTATATGACGGCTGCCACCCTATTGTCCGGAGGCTAACCCATGTCGATTGAATCTGACGACAATAAGAAGCTCCGTCTTGAGCTGATTATCGAAAGCCCAGCGCTACGCCGCGCTGAAGACCTCTTGAAGTCTGCAGGCGTGACGGGATGGACGGTCATCCCGGCGATTAGCGGGTTTGGCGGCAAGACGCGGTGGTCACGCGGCACCGATATCAGCGAAAGCACCAATATGGTTGTGCTGATTTGCATTACAGATGAAGAAACGCTGACGCCTGCCTTGAGCAAAATCCTGACGATGCTCGATCGTCGCATTGGGATCGTCAACGTCTCTTCATCTGTAATGCAAATCAGCACAACCATATTGGTGCTTTCGCTGATATCGGTGCCGCGTGACCACCGCGTCT
>JBCBGR010000143.1:0-6580 GCA_038526555.1 Pseudomonadota bacterium | reverse complement strand
CCTCACTATTATGGGGCAAGTCAATCGGCGTTTCATCCACGTTCAAGCGGAACGGTTGAGGAATACTTCCCCGATCAAAGAAAACGCCTTTCTGAGCCGCAACACCATCGACACCGCTATCCTCTGATAATTCCTCAAGCTGGATATCGGAAGAAAAGGATAGGCCATACCCTAACTCAAATTGCGGATCATAGCCGTCATGATGCGCGTTCAGTTTCACCTGTGTTGCCAGCTTTGGCCAAGAGAATGACAGTCGACCCGTGAAGTCATAAACAGGCTCAGTCTGGAACAAGAGATCCGTCAGGCCCGCCGGTTCGCTCCCGGGTAGAAAAGCAGCGACAAAGGCCTCTGAATCATTGATCTCCGGATTGGTCCAAAGCGGTCGCCCGGAAACAAACACTGAGACGACGGGTGCCCCTCCCTCGCCTAACGCTTCAAGTCGATCTGTGTCGAAATCATTCGGAACAAAGTCGACATTCTCCCGGTCGCCTTGAAACTCTGCATAGGGATCCTCGCCATAGACAGCGATTATCACGTCTGCATCGTCGGGCGCGGCATTGTCGCCTTCCGGATCAAAAGTGACGCGACCGCCTGCCATCTCAACTTCACGCTCGATAGCTGTCAGCAGTGACTCTCCGTTCGGAAACTCTGAATTGTCAATATCACGACCCTGCCATGACAAAGTCCATCCACCCGATAATTTTGAAATACTGTCCGCACCTGCGCCGACAACATGAACATTGATTCCAGGGTCTAGCGGTAGAGTTCCGTCATTATTCTTCAGCAGGACCACAGACTTTCTGACGGCCTCTCGTGCAACCGCGCGATGCTCGGCAGATCCTAGACGATCAACCTGACCCGCTAAGGGACGCTCACTCGGTTTGGGTTTATCGAGAATTCCTGAGGCGAGTTTGACACGAAGGATGCGACGGTTCGCGTCATCCAAACGCTCCATAGGTATACGGCCTGATTTCACGTGACGAAGGGTTGATTCGTAAAGCCCTTTCCAGCTGTCAGGCGCCATATACATGTCGAGGCCCGCATTGAGCGACTGCGGACAATCCGTCGCCGTACAACCTGGAATCAGAGCGTGACCGTTCCAGTCACCAATAATGAAGCCTTGAAAGCCCATCCGTCCCTTGAGGACGTCTGTCATAAGCTCCTTTTGTCCGTGCATAGGCACGCCGTTCCATGACGAAAAACTCGCCATGACGGACTGAGTACCGGCCAGGATTGCGGACTCATATCCGGGCAAATGAATATCACGAAGTTCCTGTTCCGAAATTCGCGCATCGCCTTGGTCAACACCATTTTCGGTCCCGCCATCGCCAAGGAAATGTTTGGCTGTAGACATGACGTGCGAGGGATCCATAAACTCTTCAGAGCCCAATGTTCCCTGCAGCCCTTCGACGATCACACCTCCGTATGACTTAACGATCTCCGGATCTTCGGAGAAGCCTTCATAGCCCCGTCCCCAGCGATCATTCTGCGGCACAGCCAACGTTGGGGCAAATGTCCAGTCATGGCCCGTGATGTTAAGCTCGACAGCTGTGACTTCCATGATCCGTCGAATAAGGTCTGGATCGCGCGCAGCACCCAAGCCGACATTATGCGGGAAGACAACGCCGCCAATAACGTTTGTGTGGCCGTGAACAGCATCAATACCCCAAATGATCGGGATCGCGACTTCAATGTCTTCAGTATCTAGCGAGGCCTCGTAATAGGCATCAGCAGCATCAAGCCAGGCTTGCGTCTCTGCGTAAGGCTTATTGCCTGGCGCGGAATTACCGCCGCTCAGGACAGATCCTAACCGATAGGTTTTAACGTCTTCAGCCGTTAGCGAATTTGTATCACCTTGAATGACCTGCCCAACTTTCTGTTCGAGTGTCATTTTTGACAGAAGCTCATCAACCTTCGCTTCAATTTCGGGATCCAGCGGCAATGGATCAATCTGAGGCCAGATTTCGAGATTCACAGATAAGGCGTCTTCAACCGCATCAACACTCACCACGGGGTCTGCACCGACCGGAGCAGTCTCAGCACACGTCATTAGCGCGGTCACAGATGCTGTCAGAACAAAAAGATGACGCAAGCGAAGCGCTGGATGCATAGCAATATCCCCTTATCGATTTGACACCGATGATTTATCCGCCCAATAATGGGAGCGGTAACATTGTTGCCAAAGCCGTTAGTTAAGCTGTAGTCAAACGTCAATGGGAGATCGAGACGATGTTAAAAAAACCATCTCTAATAGCGGCCTGCAAACTCCCTTTCCTCACGTTACTGGCGCTCACCCCTGTTTCCGCCCACGCACAAACAGCTGATGTTGCCGCGCAAGCCCCTCAAGAAGAGACGACTTCATCCGAACCCGAAGACGAAGTGATCAGCTTCAGCACGCGCATTATGGGCCAGCATGATGGGATGGATGCCTTTTTCAAAGGTGACTTTGAAACCGCAGAAATCGAGTTTGAACAGGAGTTCAAACGTCTAAAACGTTTTGAAAGCGCCAAAGAGAATGCTGCACTAGATGCGGCGCTTGGCATTGATCGCGCCGCAGATGTCGGCTTGGCTGGGAATGCTGCAGCGTCATCAATCACTGGACCAGGCGGCAGCTTCGATGCGGGCTCCGCGGCGAGCCTTTCGAGTAACTCCAATGTCACATCAAACTTTGTGCGCAAACGCGCAGAAGGACGAACCATCCTGACGGATGGGAAAGTCACATATGAAGACTTTGGCTTTTCGCGCTACATGTCTGCTCTCTCGGAGATTAAGCTCGCGAAGTATGATGAAGCCTACAAATCCTTGAAAACGTCCTTGCGCTACACGCCTGATAATTATGATGCGCGGTTCCGTCTCGGACTCTTAGAGCTTCAAAAGCGCGATTTCGAAGGTGCTGCGGACCAACTCGAACGCCTGAGCAAAATGCGTCAAAAATGCATTCGGCTGGAGTGCGATGATTTAGACGGCATCACCGAGGCCGCCGTCGCATTGTCAAAGCAGATTACCGGAGTCATTCAGGCTGGGTAAATAATGGCGCCCCTAAGAAGGCGCCCTACCACGACAACCAAAAAATCTCACGGGGAGAGAGATGGAACTATTTTCGAAAACGATTTTGGCGAGCGCAGCTCTCAGTCTTTTCTTTATCGCGCCGGCGAGTATCGCTCAGGACATGAGCGAGGCCATACAAGCACTCGACGACGCGCTACCAGGCACGTTGATTCACAACCCCTTTGACCTGCAATGGGAATCCTCTGGAAATGACATTCGGATCAAAGTCGTAGATGCCGAACAGCTTCCCACAGGACAGGCAATCGATGCGCGCGTAAAAAAGCGTCAAAGCAAGCCGTGGGAATCAGCCTTACTGGTGCCGATTTCTGCAGAGGTTGAAAAAGGCGATTCCATCCAGGCCTATTTCTGGATCCGGACAACGAAAGCCGCGCCCGGTGCAGACACGGCGAAAGTGGTCTTCTTCCTAGGTCGCAACGAAGAGCCTTATGACAATATCTTTTCAGAGGAAGTTCTGCCTGACTCTGAGTGGAAACTCATGAATCTGAAAGGCATTGCCAGCGCTGATTTTAAAGACGGTACGTTGAAAGCGGAATACCAGCTTGGAAAGGCCTCACAGCGCGTCGAGGTTGGGCCGATCTACATTTCTAAACTGGACGAATAGTGCGCCTAATGCGCTCTATTTGAGCGCGTTGGTAACGTAATTTTCCAGATATTCCTGTCGCCCTGACTGTGGTTGGGGCGATACTTTTTTATCCAGAGCATGCTGCGCCATGTCGTCGAGTGACCCCTTTCCTTTCATCATGGATTGCCCAATGTCGGATGACCAAGACGCGTAACGCGCATCCTTGAAATTCTGCAACTTGTCATTTTCAATCATACTCACAGCGTTGCGAAGTGCGCGAGCGAGCAAGTCCATCGCACCGATATGACCATAAAACAGGTCCTCGGCATCACAGGATTGACGGCGCACTTTGGCATCGAAATTCGACCCACCATTCTTAAACCCGCCACCTTTGAGGATGTAATAAAGCGCCATCGTGTTTTCGCGCAGATCATTCGGAAACTGGTCCGTATCCCAGCCATTTTGTGGATCGCCGCGGTTAAAATCGATGGACCCGAATAGGCCAAGTGCATTGGCCATTTCGACCTCATGCTCAAAACTATGTCCGGCGAGCGTGGCATGGTTCGGCTCGATATTGACCCCGACCTCATTCTCGAGGCCATAGCGCTTCAGAAAACCATAAACGGTCGCCACGTCACGATCATATTGATGTTTGGTCGGCTCATGGGGCTTGGGTTCAATCCAGATGTCGCCTTTAAATCCGATCTTATATTTATGTTCGACGACTTGGGTGACGAACCGTCCCAGCTGGTCCATCTCCTGACCCATGTTAGTATTCAGGATCGTGTCATAGCCTTCGCGACCGCCCCAGAGCACGTAGCCAGAGCCGCCTAAGCGATGCGTGGCTTCGAGCGCGTGTTTGACCTGCAGCGCTGCAAAAGCGACGACATCCGGATCAGGGTTTGTCGCGCCCCCTGCCATATAGCGCGGATGGGAAAACAGATTGGCCGTGCCCCACAATAGCCGAGTCGCATGGCTTTCCATCTTCGTTTCAAACGCATCAACCATGCGGGACATGTTTTGAACATAGTCATGGGGCGTCTCAGCCGGCGCCATGATATCTGTGTCGTGAAAACAGAAGAAGGGCTGGCCGAGACGATCGTAGAAGTCGAACGCCGCGTTGAGCTTCGCGTCGGCGGCAACCTGGCTATCGGTGACACCATGCCAAGGACGGTTAAACGTTCCCGCGCCGAAGATGTCATACCCATCCCAGCAGAACGTGTGCCAGTAACAGACGGCCATGCGCAGATGGTCTTCCATCCGCTTTCCGAGAAGGACGGCATCCTTGTCATAATATCGGAAGGCCAGCGGATTATCGGAGTCTGGCCCTTCATAATTGATCGGGGAAATATGATCGAAATAGCCGGTCATAATCGAAGGTCTCGTGTGGCTTGATAGAGTTGGGAAAAAAGAGCGCGGCGTTCTGAATAAAGCGCGACAAGCTCTGGATCAGGTTCAACGGTGAAACTCTCAGGGGGCGCGACGCACACATCTGATGGGTCCTCACCCGTCACAGAGAGACGCGCCAATCGCGCTGCGCCAAACGCCGGACCGACCGAGGCGCTCTCTCGGAAGATGAGCGGCATATTCGCGGCTGACGCAATGACCCGGCCCCACCATTCAGACCGTGACCCGCCCCCGATGACGGAGAAAGATGCAAGCCGCGTCCCGGCTTGCTTCAAAACATCAACCCCGTCAGCGAGCGCAAAAGCGACCCCTTCTAACGCAGCCTGCGCCAGAGATACTGGCGTTTCAGTATGGGTGAGTCCGAAAAAGGCCCCAGTGGCATGAGGGTCATTATGTGGCGTTCGCTCCCCAGACAGGTAAGGAAGAAAGAGCACTTGGCGATTTGGCTGGGCGCGTTCATTCACTTGCTCATGAAGCGACTGAGCGCTCTGAAATCCCGTCATATCTGCGACAAAGTCAATCGCGCTAGCCGCAGACAGGATCACACTCATTCGGTGCCACCGCTTGGGCAGTGCATGACAGAATGTATGAACGGACCCTGCCACATTCGGATGAAATCCATTATCCGCGACAAACACCACACCTGACGTACCTAGGCTGACAAACCCGTCACCTGGATTAATAACACCTGACCCAATCGCGCCGGCTGCATTATCACCAGCGCCTGCAACAACAGGAACCGTTTGCATTCCCCATACAGAGGCGAGCGAACTGGACAGTTGGCCTGTCACGTCAGGACCTTCAAAGAGGGCTGGCATGTGAGAGCGGTCTAATCCTGTGAGATTTAATAAGGCATCTGACCAGTCTCTGGCCCCGACATCCATCCAGAGTGTGCCAGCGCTATCGGACATGTCAGAGGCAAATTCGCCCGTCATCCGATACCGCACATAATCCTTGGGCAATAGCACCTTTGCCACGCGCTTGAAAATCTCCGGTTCATTCTCACGGACCCAATGGAGCTTGGGCGCTGTAAAGCCCGGCATGGCCAGATTGCCGCTGATTTGTTCAAGCTCTGGCAGCGCCTCTGTCATCTTGCGACAGGCTTCGTGGCTCCGACCGTCATTCCAGAGGATGGCTGGGCGGAGCACCTCACCTGCTGCATCCAGCAATGTGGCCCCATGCATCTGCCCGGAATGGCCAATCGCTTTAACTGCACGCCGATAATCAGCGTTGAGTTGCGTGACAGCCGAAGAGGTCGCCTGCCACCAATCCTGCGGGTCCTGCTCAGACCACAAAGGATGCGGTCGGGAGACAGTCAGCGGCGCGGACGCCTCATCGACGACGCTTTGAGCCTCATCGACAAGGACCGCTTTGACACTCGACGTCCCAATATCAATGCCGAGATACAAGAGCTATTCGACCGTCAATGTGGTCGACTGATGAGAGCCAGGAACCTTTACCATCACGGTCGGGAGACAGTCAGCGGCGCGGACGCCTCATCGACGACGCTTTGAGCCTCATCGACAAGGACCGCTTTGACAC
>JBCBGR010000142.1:0-6612 GCA_038526555.1 Pseudomonadota bacterium | reverse complement strand
GTTGCGAACTGCGGAAACAGGTCTGGATATCGCATAGCGGAACATAGAGCTGCAGCGTCGAACGGAGGATATCGTCCGGACGCGCCTTGAAGAAGGTTTCGGCACGCGGCTGGATGTGACCCGCGCCGAAAGCCAGCGTCTTTCGACTGAGGCGCTGATCCCACCCTTGCAGGCGCTCCGAACAGCCTCACTCAATCGGTTGGCGACACTGACTGGACAGTCTGCAAGTCTTGTCGATCAATCTATTCGGCAAAGCCCACTCAACCCCGTTGATATGGCGACAGCGTTAGAAATCGGTGACGTTGAAGGACTGTTGCGTCGCCGCGCGGATATCCGTGCTGCTGAAGCGCGACTGTCTGCGGCCACTGCGCGTGTCGGTGTGGCGGAAGCAGACCTTTTCCCACGCGTTTCTCTCGTCGGTTCACTCGGTCTTGGCGCGCCAGCGCTGGGTGATCTGGGTGAGCGATCTTCCTTGGGCTTCGGGATCGGACCCAGCCTGAGCTGGGCGGGATTTGATCGCGAACTTGTCAATGCGCAGATTGATATGCGCGAAGCCGAGTTAGACCGTGAGCTGGCTCAGTATGAGAAGAGCATCATGGTTGCACTCGAAGAAACGCAAACAGCGTTGGCGCAATATGGTCGCGGATTGCAGGAGTTGGACCGGCTTCGCGCAGCTGAAGACCGCTCCCGGGAATCTGTTGAACTCGCGCAATTGCGCTTCGACGAAGGGGCGGGTGAATTTATTGACGTGCTCGTTGCAGAACGCGACCTGCTCGGCGTCGAACGGGATCGCCTCGCCGCTGCGCGCAATCTTCATCTCGCCCTCGTCGATGTTCACCGCGCCTTAGGCGCAGGCTGGAAGGAGGTCTGATTAATGCGGACTCTCGTCCGTTCCTATATGGGAAAGGAGATTATATGCGTTTTACGAAAACAGATTGAGGTTAGCCGCGTCAAAGTTTGTCAGATTGGGCAGAGCCGAAGCGATCTCTTGACCATTTAGTCCCCACCAGCGCCCCAGAGGTTCTGCAAACTGCTCCACCGAGAGAGACGGGATCAAACGCCCGCCCCCCGAGTCGAGATCATGCCCCAATCGGGCTTCTGAAATATCGCCGAGGATCGTGCCTCCATTCACGGCTGCGCCCATCACGATTTGATGGCCGCCCCAGCCATGATCTGTTCCATCGCCGTTGACAGCGAGCGTCCGCCCAAAATCGGACGCTGTAAACGTCGTCACATTCTGCGAAACGCCCAACTCGTCCAGCGCCGCATTAAAGGCCGCAAAAGCCGCATCAATCTGCCCCAGCAACGCCGGAAGATCTGACGCTTGATTAGAGTGCGTATCGAACCCACCCGTGCCAACGAAGAAGATTTGCCGCGACGCCGACAAAGTTGTGCGCAGAGAAATTGTTTCCGCAACCGCCTTTAGCTGGCTGCCCAGCGAGGATTCCGGAAACGCTGTTGCCAGCGGAATTGCGTTGGCACGAGCAGCATCAAATAGAGCATTTGAATCGACGCTCTGTCTTAATTTAGCGGCAATATCGCGTGCAAGGACACTGTCACTGTCAAAGCCTTCTGCACGGAACCGATCTGTGGCTCGGTCTAAAAACTCCGAAAACGCGCCGGGATTCGAACCGCCCAGCGTCAGGGCCTGTATGCCCGCGGATCCGGTCAGGGACACTTGATACGGGGCCGCCACATTGCCCGTCAGGAAGGGTCCAACCCCGGCTGTTGAAAGCGTCGTAAATTCCGACCCACCGACATTCGCACCGGCAGCAATCGCCGCGTCAGCAAATAGGCCGCCCCAACCCAACTGCGCCCCTTCGGGGGCACTCGCCTGCCAAGTGGACTGCTGATCATTGTGGGAGAAAAGGCGCGAGGGTAGACGCGCCGTCCCATTTGAAAAATCTGCCGCAGTTACTGGCTCCAGAAGCGGGCCCACATTCGCAACGAAAGAGATACGCTGCTGATCAAAAAGCGATTTCAGCTGTGGCATTTCTGGAGGCAGCGCGAATTGTCGGCTTCCGAACGGGCTCGCCCCGCCTAAGTCCAGAGACAGGAGATTATCCCGCGAGCGGGCCTCCCCATAATCCGCCAACAACGTCTGACGTATGCTGGCGTAACTATTGTAGGATTCGGGATCATAAGGAATGAGCATGTCGTGCCCATCCAGGCCGCCAAAAAGGAAGACACAAACCAGCGCCTTATATCCGGCCGTATCAGCGGCATGAACAGTGTAGTTTGAGGGCCACCCAGATAGTCCAGCGCCAACAAGCGTTGACGCTGTCGCCAGATGCAGAAATTTTCGTCTGTTAAATGCCATTTTCCGCCTCCTTAGCGTTGAACAATATAATCAGGTGAGCTCATCACCATCACGACGGTGTAGGCGATCAGGTCTTCACGACCCGAGGCGTCCTGCAACGCGTCGGCTGGAAAGCTCACAACGGTCGCAATTAACGCTTGTCGGGTCTGCTCCGTCATTGAACCGTAGAGCAGTCGTGTATTCAGATGGTCGATGAGACCTTCCGCGTCGTCGGCCAGATCCAACAAATCAGAAAAATCTGGCATGAAGACGCTCTGCGCCGTCTGGGCATCGAAGGGTGCGTTAAACCGCGTGAACACGCGCCGCATATTCTCCACCTGATTTTCCTGTTCACCGAAAGCGCCGAATGTGAGCAAATTGACATAGCCCGGCGTGCTAGACGCATTGACAATTTGAAGCTCAGGCACGGTCAGCCCCAACGCGCCTGACTCGGTTCCGGGCGCGACATAACCGGGTCTATAGAAGTTAAAGACGGACGGAGACCGAAAGGGATGTTGTCCAAGAATACTGAGCGATGACGTATCATAGAGCACACCCACATATTCAGGCGCGGACATGTCAGCATCGAAACTGCGCATGAAATGTGTCAATCGCAGGATGGGCTCGCGTATTTTGCCAGATGTATCATCCGCCTGTGAGACGTCGATTTGCGCGTCCGCATCGAAGAGAACTGCGGACATCGTGGCTTTCAGATCGCCTTTTCGTCCCTCCCCAACGGTTGATCCATCAGGCAAGATGTAAGTGCCCGTATCGAATGCGGTCGCGACGCGTTCGACATAGTCGGGTGACGGATGGCTGCTCACAAAGCGCTGGATCAGCTGTCGCCCGATAAAAGGCCCGACATTGGGGTGCGCCATGATATGATCAAGCGCCAGGTCAATGCTTTGCGCGCCCGGCGTCCCGGCTGGAATAGTCGTCCCCAAAAACGACTTCGTCTCAGTTGAATGGAGTTGATCATCGATCGAGAGGGGCTCTTGCAACGCCTGCACAATTCGTGCCCGATTGCGCGCCACGCCGCCCGCATTCGCCACTTCCAGATCGGTGTTTCTAAGGCCCGTGAATACCTTGGCGAGTTCCGTAATATCTCCATTGTCATAGACCTCGACAGCGTCGCGAGTGGCATCCAGCACGGGCGATCCATCAGCATTCAGTTCAACCAGACCAATCGTGAAAAGCTGCAGGATTTCGCGCGCATAATTCTCATCCGGCACGCGCCCCGTCACAGGGTCAGCCTTCGCATTGCCGAGATAGGTCAGATATTCCGCCATGGCTGGCGAATAGGTCACAGCCTCCAACAAATCGCGATAGTTTCCAAATGCATGATCTGAGAGGATTTGCTGGTAGTATCCAACCGTTTGCGGGAATATGCCGCCAAACCCTCCGCTCCCATTTGAGACAACCAGAACTTGAGAGAGCGCGTACATCATGCGTTGCCGCAATTGGTCATCACCCTCCACAGCGTTCTTCCAAAAAACATAGGTTGTCGCGCCTTGATCGAAAGCATCGGCCAGCATGCCCGTTTGCGGCGTTCCGAGATTGTAATAGGCTTCCACACTGGACAGGCTAGGTGATGCAGGTTTGTTGAATTCCGTTTGAATCCAGTCTGAGGCTGACGTTCCTGTCAGTGATGCGACGTCCGCATTGGTTGGTCCAAAAGTGGCGAGGGTGAGGAAGCGCGAGGTCGAACTCTCTGTCGCGAAATGACCGCTGTCACCAGACGGTGGCGGGGAAGGTGGCGGTGTTGTGGGAAGCGGTGTTGGCGCCGGAACAGGGGCAGGCGGATCAAGCGAGACAGGCGGCGTAGAGGAAGACCCATTCCCGCCGCCACCACAGGCTACCAAGAAAATGCTTGCTGAAAAGCACAAACAGTAGCGACGAAGGGACCTGACGAACCGCAGCCTTTCTGTCGCTTTTCTGGCCTTTGCCTTCGCAATCTTGATCGTCACCCCGCGCTCCAAAATTGATTGATTTGGAGTCCTAACGCATGAAGCCGATGTTTCCTGCGGTCTGGAGACAAAGTTTTTCGAAACCCTTAGAAGGCTGCTTGGGGGTTTTTGAGTTCACAGTTCTGGAGCCTCTCACCTCTTATAATTTCAAAGAGCCGACAGATGAACTAAACATAGCAGACTATCTAAGACTTTCTCATGCAGATCATAAAGTATTTCCGGGAAACCACTTTTCAAATATTTCCTTATTTTCCGCTTGGTCTTTCAAATCATTTTTAAACTTATCATAAGCGCGAAGCCAATTCTTTTCTCGTTTCGCCTCTTGAACAAAAATATTAAGAGCTAGCGTCATTTTATACTCGCCCTCCCAATTATTCCACTCAGCCCAAGAAGGGGTTTGTAACTGTTTAAAGATAATCTGCATATGAGGGAAGTTCGCCTCACTTGCCTTCACTAAATATCCTATAGCCTTCCAAACTGAGCCTTCATCACGTCGACGCACGAGAGATCTCACCCGTCCTTCTATGACAGGTAACAACTTTTCCCAGGGCCCACGACCCTCTCTCAAATCATCAGATATAAGCCTGAAAAAATCACTCGTTGTTGCTGAATCATCCTTGCTTCCTTCAAAATCACCCTCATGAATCCAAAAGTGCCAGAGAGCATAAAGATCATCATTGTCAGGTAAATTTCGATATAGATAAAAAGCCGCGTCTCGTCCAAAACTACCCGGCCCTCGATGAGGGTCCGTCACTATGTCAACAAGCTGATCTCTTTGCGCGCCGTTACACTTTTCAAAGTTGCGTCTTATAAAGTCTGCACTGGCTTGATCGTCAGGCGGATCAGCGTTTCGGAGCATCTTCAAGGCACAATCCAAGCGTATTTCCGGCAGCTCTTGCATGGCGTAGACAAGCGCTGAACAGCCGTTTGATTTCGGAACTTCAGGCAAAATACTTTGATCGATGATTGCCAACCCAGCTCCTCTGCGTTCAAAGGCGTCCGCAGCAAATACCCTATAGAAACTATCCTGTTGGTCCCAAGCGAGAATAGCGCCAGCTTCTAAACAAAATTCCAAATCATCATACTGAATATTATGGCTCAGAAGTGTACCTGTTTGTGCAATGTGAACGGGCTTATTCTCGAATGCGACGTCTATAAGGGGTTTCAGCTGAGGACTAACCGCCGTCATATAACGCAACTTACGGGCAAGGACGTCTTTATCACAAATTACCGTTTCTTTGGTGACACCCAGTATCTCATAAGTATTATTATGGAACTCGAGAGGATCTGACATGTCTACACGAGGACTGTCATTGAGTAATGGATGCTCCTTCAAATCATCCATATTACTGCGGTATAGAACCCTGACCCTTGGTCTGTTCATTTGAAATCGACGTGTCGCGTGCGCTAACTCCAACTTGACCCAGTTGGACTGAACCGCCTCTTCCGATGCTATAATGATAAAGGTGTCACAGCTATCAATTGCTCTTTTAAGTTCAGAACTCAGCCTGTCTTCGAAAACAGCATCGGACTCATCAAACCAAACCCGCGCTCCACGAACCTCTAACCAGGATGCCACACGCCGCGCGAAAGCCTTATCGTGGCGACTGTGGCTGATAAAATAGCCAGACTTTTTCAACACCCACTCCTTGGAGCTTATTAAGCTTACACACTTTGGTCTGGAAAACGGATCTTATAAGTAGAAGACGGCGTTCAAATTGGGTTAGCCCGTAAACTATCGAACCTTCTTTCAATCGCTTTCATTGAGGTAAGGCTCTAGCCCTTTCCATCCTGGTATCTGTTCGGAAAATAGATCATCGAGACCACTATTCATAAAAACCTCGTGGTCACCCTTTGAAACCATATATCTAATTATTTTATCCACTTCAGCGTCATGGCCAATCGAAACCCTATTCAGAGCCGAAATCAACGGAGTATCATGAATATCATACGAAGAAGTGTCTATGAAATCATATAAGGCAACAAAGACGTCGTAATGACCTAACAATATAGCATAATTTATATAATCCAGCCAAAATCCTTCGTTTGCTAATAAAAGAACTCCACTATCGCCAAGCCTTGCAATGTATAGCTTAGTCAGATCTGATCGATTGTTCTCAACAATCCAATGCAGCAAGTTGCTGGAAAAAGCGACATCATCGCTTAGATCAACATTCTGCAATAATAAGATAAAGTCCTGTTGTGATATGTTGCCTTCTATGGAGGGCACAGATCTTTCCGGAATCATTTTTTGAAAAGGTTGATCAGGGAAATAAGTCAGCCAATCCTTCAAAGGTATATTTTCAGGCAACCTCTCTTTAAGACCCGATACTATTTCTTCTCCAG
>JBCBGR010000141.1:0-6666 GCA_038526555.1 Pseudomonadota bacterium | reverse complement strand
CACGCAGGCCATGGAATTTATTAGCGGGACGGCGGGATTAGAACCGCGTGCTAAAGAGAAAACACGGTTTAGCCCTACTTATTGCAGTTGTAGACATCAGCGGTCATTGAGAGGCGCGTTTTGTCATAACCACCTTGCCCTTTCGACAGAACTCTATCGACGATGCGAACGCCATCCGCATTGCGCGCAGCAGCTTGGAAACGAATTTTCTCTTTAGCACGCGGTTCTAATCCCGCCGTCCCGCTAATAAATTCCATGGCCTGCGTGATCGTGACCTGATCTACATACTCACACTCCTTGGTTTGTTCCTCGGAGATAAATCGTACCTTGGACAGGTTCTCTTGAATCGCGGCACGTTGCTCCACCATTGCAGCTTTCTGCTCTGCCGTCGCACATCCGCCGAGGACGCCTAATAAAGCGGCTGCACCAGCAACTTTGATCAGCATATTAATGTTCGGTCTATTCATAACTGTTCCCTTCAAACTAGACACTATTCACAAACGGAATTTCTGGATGTTGGCTCAATAAGTTGGTGTGTGCTGGGCAAGCGACATTCAGGTTTGGACAAAGAGCTTCCCCAAACTTTTCGTACTTGCCGCGTTACTAATTATTTCGAACGACTGAGTGTCGTGGGTTGCGTGTCGATCTGATCGACTTTTTGAGCATGTGTGACGCCGGAAAATTCAGGTTCTCGGAATTCACTATGGGCACACTCATGGGTTGTTTAAAGGTTCTGCCAAAATGAAACATGTTTACCTTCGCCCTTGACGCGTCATAACTTTTTGATCTCATTAGCGGAGCAAAATGCTTAATTTGCCTCAACGAGAGATCACATGCGCATAAACCATTTGGAACAAGCCCATCCAAGATAGGAAAGGAAGGCATAGGAAAACATTGCCTCTAAGCGTCTGACAAAAAAACAAAAATTAAATTTATTACCTCCTCCGGATGGGAAAAACTTTTCCGAACTTATGACCTTTATTTGGGACTATGGATTGGGGCGTCGCTTGGATTCGAGCGGCTTACCCCGCCCATGGGACAAGACATCTTTTGAGTCGGCTCTCATGGATATAAACGTTGAGGTTGATCCTCGTTCTTTTCAAAACTGGAGAACAGGAAGCCACAAAGCGGGACGAAAGAATATTCACGCTATTTCAAGGATTGCTTCCGGCGGAGATCCAATCCTTCAGAAAGACTGGGCGCAAGCGCTGTTGAAAGCCCCGAAGGTTTCATCTGCGCAAAAGCAAGTGTCTGTAAAAGAGCCCGCAACACAGCCGCAGGACGTCACGACCACGCGATCTGTTGAACGTCTATTTACAGGGAGTAATCGATACGTTTTGATGGCTGTTCTGGCCTCTTTCGCGGTGGCGATATTATTCTTTTTAAACCCGTCAGATGAAGCGCCTTATCTGACTGACTTCGTCTTCTGTGATGAGGCAAATTTCTCGCGGTCCCTGCAAAAATGTGAACAGGGAATAGTCGAATTTCCAAAGGAAACGAGTCGCGTTTTTGTAAGCTTCCAGCCGCATAATATCGACGACGGTCAACCGTTTACTCGGAAGTGGTATTTCCGAAGCGTATTATTCCTGACCCGCGAAAGCTTCTTTGACGATGCCTGGCCAGGTTATACTTTCTATGGTGATGGGGACAAACCTTTCGCCGAAGGTAAGTATGACCTTCGAGTTATTATTGACGGAAAAGTATCAACGGCTTCATTTATCATCGGAGCTTATAATCCTGAAGACGTGTTTCCAAGCGAATGACAAGCCCGATTTGGGAATAGGTTATTCATTTTCGCTGTCGCTGAGAGATCAAAAAAGAGCCACCGGAAGGCCGCTCTCTTCGGTGCGTTAAGCGACCTACGGTTTATGCGTATCTAGCGTGTCCGTGTCTTCCTTGAGGTTGGTTCGAAAGGCACGAATGCCTGAGCCAATGTCTGATAAGAGCTGAGGGATATTTTTGCTCTGAAACAGGATCAGGAACAGGACAGCGACGACAAGCAGTTGGGGGATGGAGGGCATCATGGGGCTGTCCTCCTAGCGTGTCAGGTAGCCGCCATTGACCCAGAGGGTCTGGCCATTGGTCCACTGGCTCTCTGGCGAGGCCAGAAACTCTACGAGCGGGACAATATCTTCCACCTCGCCAAGCCTCCCTTCCGTCGCGAGCCCCGCCGCATAAGCCGTTGACCGCTCATTTTCCTGCCCATGGAAGAAGGGCGTATTGACGGGGCCGGGCGCAATGGCGTTTACTGTGATGCGCTTGTCGCCGAGTCTTTGGCCAGCATGCGCGTATATTCCTCAACTGGGGCTTTGGTACCTGCGTAGATGGAATAACCGGGCGCTGCGCCTGCGAGCAAAGACGTTCCATTATTGATAATCCGACCTCCGTCGCGGACGCGCCGGGCAGCTTCGCGCAACGAGTAGAAGAGGCCGCGATTATTGACCCGGTCCAGCCGATCAAATTCTTCGTCTGTAAACTCAGCCATCGGCTTTTTCAGGATCGCGCCCGCATTATTGATGACAATGTCCACACCGCCAAAGCGTTGTTCTGCTGTATCGAACATGGTCTTCACGACGTTGACGTCACCGAGATCGCCTTGGACGAGCGCGGCGCGTTGCCCTGCGGCCCGGACAAGGGCGGCCGTTTGTTCCGCTTCGCCCAGTGTCGACGCGCGGTGGTAATGGACAACAATGTCCGCGCCCATTTTTGCCAGCGCTTCTGAAAAAGCGCGGCCCATATTCGCGCGGGCCCCTGTCACGATGGCGACTTTGCCCACCAGTGGTTTGGGGACTGAAGCGTTTCCTCTCTGTGCGGCCGCCGTTGTTGCGGCCGCGACGCTCGCTGCGGCAGCGGCGGCTGTACCAATACCGATCATGCGCAGAGCGCCGTGGCGGTTCATATTTTGAGTTTGCTGAGTCATTTGTTTCTCCTAAATTTGACTGGCGCGGTCCGTCGCGCCGTTAATTAAGGAGGTACATTGGAAGGTCAGGGTCAGGTATTCCCCGGTTACGCAAACCGGGCTTGCAGAATTTGCAAGAAGCGAGATGCGCTTATTGCATGAAGCTGAATGCGCCTATTGTAACGAGCCGCTCGCTTTAAAACTCTCCGCTGTCAAATCGATAAAACGTTGTATTTTGGCGGGCAGGAACGCGCTAGGCGCGTGGACCGGATAGGCTTCAATCGCATAGTCCGGCAAGACGGGAACGACCTTGCCGTCCCGCAATTCCTCCTCAAACGCCCAGACGGGGCCTTTGTGAATACCGCGCCCGGCCACGACCAGCGCGCGTATTGCTGTGACACTATTCGCGCTGAAATGGCCATGTGCTGTGATCGTTTCAGGAACGCCGTCTTTCTCAAGCGTGAGGTCGACCTGACGGTCGCCGGGGCGGTAGTGGATGAAGTCATGCTGTTCCAAGTCCTTCGCGGTTTGGATCGGCGCTCGGCCTGCCAGATATGACGGCGCTGCGACGAGAACGCGGGGTACGACGCCGAGTCGCTTTCCAATAAGGCTAGAATCTTTGAGTTGACCAATGCGAATGGCAACATCGAGCCCCTGACCAATCAGATCCGAAAAAGCGCTGTCCAAACGCAAATCGATAGTCAGGTCCGGCGATTCATCCTGCAGAGCGGCAAGGACGGGCGCGACGAATTTCGCGCCGAAATCGACGGGCGCTGTGACGCTTAATCGCCCTGTCGGATTATCCACCAGTCCGGAGACATGCGCCTCCAGGGCTGCTTGCTCATCAATAATACGACGCAGACCCTCATAATAATCCTGACCCGCTTCTGTCGGCTTGGAGCGCTTTGTGGAGCGTTCCAGCAATTTCAGGCCCAGACGACTCTCTAGGGCCGAGATTTTACGGCTCACTGTTGATGGATCAGAGCCGATTTGTTCGCTGGCCGCCTTCAGGCTGCCCGCTTCGACAACACGCAGGAAAAGCTGTTCGTTCGTATCGGCAATGTGGCGAGGTTTAAGAGACTGCCCGGATTAAGCAAGCCAATGAGGCGCGGTACGTGATGCCCTATAGCAGAGTCCTACCTTTTCAGGACAGCGCCATCTTTTTCGCTACCGTCACATAATTGATCGAGAGGTCATGGCCGATGCGCCAGGTTTCCGTGATTGGATTCAGGCTCATTCCGATTTGGCGATCCACGCGAAGGCCTGCATTTTGGAGGTACCGTGAGAGCTCTTCCGGTTTGACGAGCTTTTCATATTGATGCGTGCCTTTGGGAAGCCAGCGCAGGACATATTCTGCGCCGACAATGGCAAAGGCGAAGGCCTTTAGGGTCCGGTTGATGGTGGAGCAGAGCATGATGCCGCCATCTGCGTTGGACGTGGCAGGTTTCACCATGGCCGCGCAATCGCCAATAAAATCATGCGGATTCGCGACATGTTCGATGACTTCCATATTTAGGACGACGTCAAAGGGTTTTTCGCCTGCCTCAACCATCTGCTCAATCGTGCCGTGGCGATAGTCGACATCGATGCCGACCTGTTCAGCATGGGTTTTGGCGGTTTTGACATTGCGCTCAAGAGCGTCGACGCCGGTCACTGTCGCACCCAAACGCACCATAGGCTCACACAGAAGCCCGCCGCCGCAGCCAATATCGAGCAGACGCAAACCTTCGAGCGGTTTTTCGGAGTCGGGATCGCGACCATAGTGCTCGCACACCGCTTCTTTGATCAGATTGATCCGCGCGCCGTTCATCACGTGCAGCGGGCGGAACATGCCCTGCGGGTTCCACCAATCATGCGCCATGCGCGAAAAGCTTTCCATCTCGCGCGGATCGACAGAGACGGATGTCAGATGTTCTGGGGCGGATACGTCGTCATGGGCCATATGGCTATTTACGGACGTGGACGCTTTTCGGAACCTGCAAAAGCTAGCGAAAGTGCGGCATAAATGTGCCTGACACGCTCAATTGGCTGTAATTTGCGAAAAACTTTTCCGCTTTCTGTTGGCCATTGCGTTGCACGTGCCTTAGAGAGCGCGCCGATATTAAGGGAGACGCGTACCCATGGGTCGCATCGTCATGAAATTCGGCGGCACCTCTGTTGCCAACCTGGATCGTATCCGCGCTGTCTCGCGTTTGGTCGAGGCGGAAGTCCGCGCGGGTCATGAAGTGGCGGTTGTCGTCTCGGCCATGAGTGGCGAGACAAACCGCCTCGTCGCCCTCGTTGATGAACTTGATGCAGACTTGGCGCCCGCGCATCCCGAAAAAGTCGGCGGTGCCATCGAAGATGAATATGACTCCATTGTGGCCAGCGGCGAGCAGGTCACCTCGGGTCTTCTGGCGATTGCCCTGCGTCGACGCGGGATTGAAGCCCGTTCTTGGCTGGGCTGGCAGATTCCTCTGAAAACCGACATGGCGCATTCCAAAGCGCGGATTGCGGAAATCGAAAGCTCCGCCATCGGTCCGTCTATGGAAAGCGGTAAAGTCGCCGTCGTTGCGGGTTTTCAGGGCGTCAATAATGATGGTCGTATCTCAACCTTGGGGCGCGGCGGATCTGATACCTCAGCGGTGGCATTGGCGGTCGCCCTCAAAGCGGATCGCTGTGACATTTATACGGATGTGGATGGTATCTACACGACGGATCCTCGCATCGTCCTGGAAGCCCGCCGCCTCAACCGCATCGCTTTTGAAGAAATGCTGGAACTCGCGTCCTTGGGCGCAAAAGTCCTGCAGGTCCGCTCTGTTGAGCTGGCCATGAATAATAATCTGCCCATCCGGGTGCTGACGTCTATGGCTGAAGAGGGCCAGGACAATCCCGGCACTCTCGTCTGTCACGAGGATCAAACCATGGAAGAGCGTGTCGTTTCCGGTGTCGCCTATAGTCGCGATGAAGCCCAGATCACTTTGCTACAATTGGCCGATACGCCGGGTATGGTCGCCAAAGTCTGTAAAGCGATGAGTGACGCCAATGTCATCGTCGACATGATTGTTCAGGGTATTTCGCGCTCAGATAATTCCGCCAACTTGACCTTTACAGTCGGAGAGCGCGATCTTGAGACTGCCTTGGAAGCCCTCGAAGCGGCCAAAACAGATATTGGCTTTGAGAAGATCAAAAGCGATCGCGACGTGACCAAGGTCTCTGTCGTAGGTATCGGCATGCGGTCTCATACGGGTGTGGCGCAGACCATGTTTGAAGCGCTTGCCGCCAAAGGCATCAATATTGAGGTCATCGCGACGTCTGAGATCAAGATCAGTGTCCTAATTGATCGAGAATATACAGAGCTCGCCGTTCGGGCGCTTCACAGTGCGTTTGACCTGCACGAAACGCCCGCACCGCCCGTCTCCGCGCCTTAGCGTCGGCACAATTTTTACCATCATAATTTGGACTCATTTAACGCCCAGTGCCACATAGTAACCGAGGTTATGTCTGTTTATCACCCATAATGGCACTACAGACATTATCGAAAGGCGTGCTCATGGGACGGGTCAAACTCTTCGGCGCTGTGGCCATCGCTGCGATTTTGACGGCCTGTGGCGGCGGTGACGGGCCGGGCGTCGGTGTCTCGCCGCCTGATCCGGTTGTCGTGACACCGCCTCCGCCCCCCCCGCCGCCCCCCCCCCCCCCCCGTGTGGGAACCGGAAATGAGAACCAGGCCGAAGCCGCCCAAATACAGCAAAGGGGGGGCATAGAAAAAGAACATGAAGAAGGGG
>JBCBGR010000140.1:0-6797 GCA_038526555.1 Pseudomonadota bacterium | reverse complement strand
CCGGTCTGCGAGCTCAACTTCGTCATCCCACCAGGAGCGATTATTCGTCAAATCCACACCGCGTTCATGGAGCAGCTCAACGTCATCTCCCAGATAAGCTTCCAAACCATCGAGAATGCTGATCGTCTGTCGCGGCTCATCCGAATAACCGCCCAAAACAGTGATGTCGCTATTCGGTCCGATTACGGCGATGGTGCCGTAGTCTGATTTTGAGAGAGGCAAGATATCAGCCTCATTCTTGAGAAGCACAGCCGCTTTGTGTGCGGCTTCCAACGCCAAGGCCCGCGCCTCATCATTGCCTGTCAGCGCTTCCGCAGCGTCGGGGTCGGCAAAGGGTGTTTCAAAGACACCGCCGCGCTCCTTCATCATCAGAACACGACGCACCGCTTCATCAATATAAGCCATATCGAGATCACCGGACTCAACGCGATCTTTCAATTGATAGAACGCCACACCGTCCGGGAGCTCCAGATCCACACCCGACTTCAAAGCAATCTCACCTGCATCTCCAAGGGATTCGACAATAGCGTGACGCACATTGAGCTCATTGATCGCGAAATAATCCGCAACGACAGTACCGTCGAAGCCCCACTCGTCCCGCAGGATTGTGTTCAGCAACCAACCATTCGCATGAGAGGGAACTCCGTCAATTTCATTGTAAGACGCCATGACAGAGGCTGCATACGCCTCTGAAATCGCAGCCTCGAAAGGCGGGAAGAAAATTTCGCGCAGGACTCTTTCGGAAATCTGAGCCGGTCCAACATTCATGCCCGCTTCGGGTTGTCCGTGACCTGTCATATGTTTCAGCGTCGCCAAGACCTTATCGTCAGCAATCGGAAAATCATCATCCGTCGCGTCAGTCCCTTGAAATCCTTTAACCGCTGCGACTGTCATACGAGAGACAAGGTACGGGTCTTCGCCAAACGTCTCTTCAATCCGCCCCCAGCGAGGGTCCAGCGCGACATCTGCTACGGGAGACAGGACATGATGCACACCGCGCACACGGATTTCGCGTGCAACAATACTATAAATTTCCTCGATCATCGCCTCGTCGAAGGTCGCAGCCAGACCAATGGCTTGTGGAAAGGATGTAGCGTAACGCGCTTGAAAGCCGTGAAGCCCCTCCTCGTGGAAAAGCGTTGGGATACCCAAACGGGTTTCCTCCATCATCCATGCCTGAATGGCATTAGTAAGTTCGACTGATTGGGCGGGCGTGCGCGCGGACATGCGGCGCACGACTGTGGAATCGTTGACGTCTTTGCGTTCTTCCGCCTCCTGCTCCATCCCAATCGTATCTTGGGGCCTCGCAAAACAGCCCACACCATGCGGGAAGTTTTCAGCCATGGCTTGAGGGTCGAACTGGCCTTGCGCATCGAGGACGGCTTCCTTGCCAAACCAGATGCAGGAAATCTGGGCGAGTTTTTCATCAAGCGTCATGTCTGCGATCAGTGCTTCGACGCGGTCCGTTGTGGGGGATGTATTCCGGAGAGCGCTCTCCGCCGCGAATGTTCGCTCACTGACTGTGCTGCGATCCTGATCAGTGAGGCTGGTAGCCGAACATCCCAGCGCAAACAGCATGGATGTTGAAAGCGCGAACAAGCGAATAGCCGATGTCATTGGATTCCCCTTTTTGACCTCTATTCTCATAAAAATGACAAGGTTGTCAATTTCCTTGTTTTTATTTCTGTTTAGAGGCAGGACATGCTGACAGGAGGCAGAATGGCTACAATCATTGATGTCGCAAAAAGGGCGGGCGTGTCGTTCAAAACTGTGTCTCGCGTTTTGAATGGTGAAGGTAATGTTCGCCCGGCAACACGCAGAAAAGTCCTGGAAGCTGTTAAAGCGCTGGACTACCGAGTGAACTCGGCCGCCCGCGCACTGCGTAGCAAGGACCCACAACTCATAGCCCTCGTGTTCAATAATACCTCTCGCGCTTACGGAACAGATTTACATCTTGGCGCAATGCTAGGATGTCGCGATGCTGGCATTGGGCTTTTCGTTCACACTCAGATGGATGCAGACTCCATTGATAAACTCGCCCGACGAGATGACGTCATGGGCTTTCTGGTTGGCGCCCCGCAAGTAGATGATCAAAATCTCATTCAAATACTCAACGACTCTGGTAAACCTGTGGTGCGCATCGCCACACAAAAGCCAATTGATACGAGTTTTTATATCTCGGTGGATGAAAAACTTGCAGCACAAGTGGCAACTGACCATTTAATCAAACTAGGCCATAGAAAAATCGCATTAATCGGCGGACCGGAGACATCTGATTCTGCGATACGACGAAAAGAAGGATTTCTTACTTCGCTTTTTGAAGCTCAGATTGAACCAAATGTAAATTGGCAGAAAAATGGAAATTTCGACTATGAGTCTGGCCAGCGCATCACAACATCTTACTTGAATTCTGGTAATCGGCCGACGGCGCTTTTTGCATGTAACGACGATATGGCTGCGGGTGCTATTGCAGCGGCTTACCGACTCAACCTTAAACTGCCCGAAGACTTATCAATTGTCGGCTTCGATGATTCTCCCATTGCGTCAGTCGTGTACCCTGCCATCACGACTATTCGACAAACTACGCAATCAATGGCAGAACGAGCTGTTAAAATCATAGCACAAAAAGAGTGTCAGCCCAACACTGGTGCACGCCAAATCAGAGCCGCCCACGAACTGATTATTCGCGAATCGTCTTCAGCACTGCAAAGTCAGCCCGCATAACCTGAGGCCTATACCGCTAGCGTTAGCTTTAGGGGCAAACCGACAAACCTAATACTGATGGTTGACCACTCAGATCAGGCAGGCCACTACTTTTGTAGGTCCTTAAGCCCTCACGGCGCCAGATGCGATAGACCCGACCGGCACTCACATACCAACCCTCCCGACGCAGCAGAGCCGTCAAACCCAGCTGATTTCAGCCAAAAATCGCAATTTCCCTGTAAATTCCCTGTTTTTATGGTAGCCCGGCGAGAAACAGGTCAAGGCATTGGCGCGAACACCACCAGGCAATCACAATCCGACACATTGATGGTCTTTCCGGGTTATACTCATGCGTCGGATTTTAATTGTGTGAGCCTTCAAAACTCTTCTTATCGACACAGGCGGCCGCCGCAATTTGCCCGGAGACGTTAACGGCACTTCGCATCATGTCCGGGATGCGGTCTATGCCCAGCATGAGTCCCAGACCGGACACAGGAATGCCAACTGAAGCGAGCGCAGGTGCCATTGTCACAACGCTGGAGGACGGCACAGGCGCCACCGTGAGCGAGACCAGAAACGTCGCTAGCAAGATAGCTCCTGCGTCAGTGAGCGCAATCGGGACCCCAAAGACATGCGCCAGGAAGATGATGGCCGCACCTTGAAAGAGGGCGCTACCCGGTCGGTACATGGACGCGCCTAAGGGAATCACAAGATCCGCTATTGTTTCTGAAACACCGATGTTTCTTGTGGCCTCTTCGCGCGAGACCGGAATGGCTGCCGCAGTACTCGTTGTTGAGAACGCAATCGAAATTGCACCCGCAATCCCTTTAAAGAAGGCAAAAGGTTGGACTTTTCCAACAAGCCAGAGGAGCGGAATAAACACGACCAATACAAACAAGATGAGGGCCGTGGTGACGCTGACAATGAAGACAGCAAGGCTTTGGATTAACCCCCACCCCATCTGTGCCGTTGCCGGCGCGATTAACCCGAAAACTCCGATGGGGGCTAACCACAAAATCCACCAGACCAGTTTGATCAGTGCGGCGCTAATATCTTCAGCCCCCATAATCATTCGGGACCGGGACTCTTCTGGCAGTGTTCCAGCCGCGGCGGCAAAGAGCGCAGTGAAGACAATCAGCGGCAGGATTGCGCCATTGGCCGCGGCTTCAAACGGGTTCGCCGGTATAAGACCAACGAGAAAATCGGTCATCGATTGCAATTGCGGCACCGTTACAGAACCGGGCTCCGGCATAGTCACGTTCGGAACAAAGTTCAGACCGAGCGTCATAACACCCATCCCGATCAGAATGGCCGGGATCAGTGTCAGCCAGTAAAAAGCCATTGTTTTCCCGCCCAGCTTTCCAAGCGTTTTGACGTCACCCAAGCGAGCGACACTCGCAAAAATGATCGAGACGACCAAAGGAATGACGATCATTCGGATCGCATTGATGAAAGCCTGTCCAAATGGCGCTGCCCCCTGAGCAATCGCATTGAGGATAGCGTTCCCTGTCGCAGCCGCAGCGAGCCCAACGATAAGCCCAAGGACTAAGCCTAAAGCGATCAATCGGTTTAACATCGCAACCTTTCCCTCCGATACCTCTCCTTGTGATCCATTATCTGAAGCGTGGCCACACCCTCCCCTCGTTTGCCAACCTTGTTCCACACATTTATTCTACCGACAGCAGAACTATGACTTCGAAAATCGACAGAACACAACGTTAAGGTTTTACTTCAAATCCTTCCATTTATAGGTTAGTCTTAAAATGCGTAAACTTTGGAGGGGATGATGGCAAAAAGACCAACCAAATCTGACAAGAGGACCACCGAAATGAAAGCCGCTATGAAGCGGTTTATCCGGGCGCACGGATCGAAATACCTCGAAGATCAAAACGTCACCTCTATCGGTGTGGGACTAAAGAATGGAAAAAAAGGAGATATTAGCCTCGTCTTCACGGTTGCTGATAAGCAACCCCCATCCGGCCTGGAGTCGCTCGGCACAAAAATGCTCCCGGAAACAATCGAAATTGAAGGATTTGAGGTTAAAACAGACGTCTTACAACGGACTTATAAACCCTCCTATTCGATCGTTGAGTCAACGGGCGGTGATCCCAGAAAAACCCGGCTGAGTCCGTTCTATCCCGGCGCAAGCGTCTCGCATTTCGAAGGGTCAGCCGGGACTGTGGGCGCGATTGTCTACGATTCTGATACGGGCGCCCCGTGCATTCTCTCAAACTGGCACGTTCTCCACGGCAACACCGGCGCCATTGGCGACAAGATTGTTCAGCCAGGCCCGCATGATGATAATGATGTCGTCTCAAATGGTTGCGGCGAATTACTCCGAAGCCATTTAGGTGCGGCTGGGGATTGCGCTTTGGCGAGGATCCGCAATCGCGACTTCGACCCGAATATACACAAACTCGACGTTGTTCCTGAACAGATGGCCCAAGTCGATCTGGGTGACCCTGTTATTAAATCTGGCCGCACCACCGATGTAACTTATGGGTTGGTCCGTCGGATCAATGTCATGGTCAAAATTAATTACGGTCTCTTGGCAGGCACGCAGTCCATTGGATGTTTCGAAATCGGCGTCAACCCTAAGCTCCCACCCCGCACCGGGGAGATTAGTAGCGGGGGTGACTCTGGCTCGTTCTGGATGATTGCTAAGGGCAAGAAGGCCACGCCGATATTTGCCGGACTGCACTTTGCGGGTGAAACCGCTTCGAATATCGATGAGCACGCGCTCGCCTGCTATCCCAAATCAGTCCAAACGAAGTTACGCTTTTCTCTGACACCGCCTGAAGAGGTTCTTATTCAAGGCGAAGACACGCCAGAGGTTCCAAGGAGCGGTTTCGATGAAGGTTTCCTGGGCGTGCGCGCACCCTTGCCCACCCTGACGACCTCACTCAAGCGGGATGCTGTCAATTTTGGCCGAAAACAGCTTATTCCCTACACGCACTTCTCTGTCTGCCTCAGTGCCAAACGCCGTATGGCGCGGTTCGTGGCTTGGAATATTGATGGCGCGCAGAAAGTCGTTTTGGGCGATCATGGTTTCAAAACGGATAGTCGTATCGCTGATAAGCATCAGCTCGATAATTCCTTATATACCGACAACAAACTGGATCGGGGTCACGTTGCCCGCCGCGCGGATTTGGCGTGGGGTCCCATCAATGAAGCCAAACAAGCCAATAAGGACTCATTCTTCTACACGAATGTTGTTCCCCAACATGAACGATTTAATCGTTCTAACAAGAGCGGCATCTGGGGGAAATTGGAGAATATGATTCTCGAAGATGTAGCAACCCAGGATATTAAAGTATCGGTTTTTGCAGGTCCTATTTTTAACGACGATGATACGGAATATCGGGGCGTCTTAATTCCGCGAGAATATTGGAAGCTCATCGCCTATCGCTCCAACTCTGGAGACCTACGCTGTGCTTGCTTCATACTCTCACAAAGCAATCTACTGCAGGATATTGAGACCATCGATTTCGATCCGTTCAAGCTGTTCCAAGTCTCAGCTGAAAGCCTTTCCAAACGAACCGGACTTGGGTTTGACGCTTATCACGCAGTGGATTCCTTCGTCGCACCGGTCAGCCTTGAGACACTTTCCGCAACGGAAGGAGCGGACAACATTCCAGAGCGCGAAATTAAATCTGAAACTGACATGATTTTCTAAAGATTTTCAGGCAGCGAGCCGATTAAAACGCGCTCAAAGGCGATCCGGTCCGTCCCGAAGACGGATCATGACTTCCAGCATGATGGCCGTATTGAGACCAAACAAAATGAAGCCGTTCATGGCCACAAAGCCTGACAAAATCCGCCACTGGTCCGGCAAAATGACATCGCCAAAACCGAGCGTCGTGAAGGCGACAAGTGAGAAGTAGAAACTCTCTTCCCCTGTTGAAAACACATTCAAGGCGAGAAACAGGATCGTCCATAAGCAGACGATGATGAGAATACCGAGCAAGAGCCACGTCGTGAATGCTGAGAGCGTCGCGACAAAGGCTGAAAACCTTAGCGGCGTCGAACCATTTTTCTCGAAGCGTTGACGGATCGCTTGGGCGGCAATCTCGATCATGACGGCCTGAATGATG
>JBCBGR010000139.1:0-6858 GCA_038526555.1 Pseudomonadota bacterium | reverse complement strand
GACCATCGATATTGTCAGCGCCGATCTCACTCTGGCGCCGATTAAGTCCGATACAGGCGTCACAATTGTTCCCGATAGGCCAGCATGGCAATGGTTTCATTGTCATGCATGTGAACATCCGGGAGCATCATCAGGTCTTCATGCGCCTGATAAGCGATGGCCTCGGCTTCCTGTGGTGTTTCCCCGAAGCGGTAGACTTGTTCTTTAACGTCTTGTGCCTTCACTGCGCTGGCAAGCGCCAGAAACGGGGCTGCCGCCAGAAGGCCTCGACGGGATGGTTTAAAGTCTGACATGATATCCTCCTAGAAGCGTGTGGAAATAGACGCGCGGACCGCAATCGGCGCCGCCGGACGCACAACGTCCTGATTGAGATATTGGTAGGGCACGACATAATCCGCATCGAACAGATTGGTGACCGACAGGCCCAGCCGCGTTTGTCGCCAATCGTATGAGGCTTGCACATCAAAGACGGCATAGCTGTCGACGAAGCTTGCAGACGGGAGGGCTGTTGGGGCTTCATCGGCGAAGGAGACGCCGCCGCCAAGACCAAAGCCATTATCAAACCGGTACCGCAATGCGACGCGGCCCGACCAGTCCGGAACGCGCGTCAGCGGATCGCCAACATTCGCTGAGCCAAACGCATCCGTCGTTTCTGTCACTTCCGCATCGGTTAGGGCCAGACTGACCAAAGCGGAGAGTTGACGGGTCGGCTCCCACAGAAGGTCCGCTTCAATCCCGCGCGATTGTTCTTCGCCGCCCTGCACCGATCCAAACGGTGTTGCAGGCGAGGCCACAGGCACATCGCGACGGGTCAAGTCAAAGACGGCAATCGTCCCCGATAGTCCGATCGACTCGAAATCCATCTTCACACCAGCTTCGATAGACTCAGACGTTTCCGGGACAGGCGCCTGCCCATTATCGCCGCTGAAGAAGAGTGTGAGGCGTGAGCCTTCTGCCCAACCTGCAAACAGAGACAACTCATCCGTCAATCGGTAGGACAGGCCCAGTCGCGGGTCGAACTCTGTGTAAGTCTCATCAGAAAGTGAGAACGCCCCAGCCTCTTCCTGCAGGCTGTAATCTGACAGGCGCGTGGAAGCGAGCAACGTCAAACCTGAGAAACTGACTTCGGCTTGTGCGTAAGCGGCGAGCGTCTCATAGGCATTGAATTGCTCGGCTGTGATATCCGGGATCGGTCCGAAAGAAATATCCGAATTGTCGCCCGCATAATCAAACACACCAATCGGCGCGAAGTCGAACCCACTGCCGACAGCATAATCCACTTGGTCATAAGTCGCGCCGACCAGCCATGTGAGGTTCGCTGCATCAAAGGCCTGCGTGCCTTGCAGGCTCGCATCCACGGTCACTTCATCTAGCACGGTCGGGAGCTGCCCGCGAATGATCGGAACCTCAGTCCCATTCAGTGGGAAAAAGGAGAGGAATGGGAAGGAGGAAAACTCTTCAAATTCCATTTGATAGTAACGCCCCTGAATTTGACCCTGAACAGTCTCTGTGAATTGATGAGTCAAATCAGCGGTGACCATCTGGGTCTCAATGACTGTGTCGGGGGCGTCAGCCGCGCTCGTAAACTGGTTCACGTCAACGCCCGGCAAGCCCACGACAGCGGACGGAATGCCGGAATATTCGAGCTGTTCAATTTTGGAATATTGGCCGCGAACAAGGAGTTCCGTGTTTGGCGAGAAACCTACGGCAAAGGAGGGGTAAACGGATAGGCGTTCCGCCTCAACCTCATCAATGTAGCTCTCTTGCGTTGACCATTCTCCAGCCACGCGGAAACCCGCTCGCCCCTCTTCAACGTCAACATTGCCATCGAAGTTGACGGCCACCTCACCAAAACTTCCCACGCGCGCGCCGAGCACAGCAAAATCATCCGCAATGGGTCGTTTTGAGACAAGGTTGATCAATCCACCTACTGGCGCACCTGTGCCGCCGCCGAAGAGCGTGGATGTCGGGCCTTTGGCCACCTCAATCCGCTCCACCCCGATCAGCGAACTGGGATCAAGTGTGGCGGTATCGCCATAACCAATCAGCCCATCGACAAAGATTTCCGCTTCAAAGCCGCGCAGAACTGGATTAGCCAGAACTGCTTCGGTCGGGTCTTGCGGGACAGCACCGGACACATTGCGAAGCGCATCAGAGAGCGTGGTGAGTTCTTGTTCATCGAGCAAGGTGCGGGTCAGCACCTGTATGGATTGCGGCACATCGATAAGGGGGGTGCCCGTTCGCGTCACAGAGGCTTCAGATACGGCGTAATCGACGAGGCGATCACCCGTGACGATCACTTCATCGACTTGCCAACTGGCCGAGTCGGAGGTTTCAGAAGATTGAGCCTGCGCGTGAGAGACGCTGCAAAGCAATGCGAATGTGGAAACGCCAAGCGCGCAGGCGCGGCGGGAGGACGGGAATAACATTGTGAAGATCCGTTGATCAAAATGGTGCGCAAGCGCACCTAAAAGCAGAGCGAGTTCAGTGTGATCAAACGGTGAAAGGTGGCGCGCGGGAGCCGCACGGTGGACCCCGCTGTGAGGCGAAGGATCGCGCAGCAGACCGCTGGACGATGGGTTGCGCATAAAAGACGGGTGGTTCCGTCGTGTGAGTAGTTGGCAAAGCCAAGAAAGGCGGCAGACAGTCTTCGCAATGCGGCGGCAGCTGTGCCGGCTCTGGGTCTTCCGTTTCGGCTTTCAGGGCGACTTCAAGTTCCGCTAATGCCTGACGCGCTTCATCAGACAGAACCTGCCCCGTTATACTACAGACGAGAAGATCAGGCGACACCTGGCCATTCGCAAAACTTAAAGAGGATGGAACAGCTAGAAGGACGACTAAGAGTAGCCGTAAGCTCACCACCAATGTCGACAGGGATCGCAACACAGTCGCGGCTCATACCGATTGACACTCATCTCACAAGATCGAAGCGAATAATATAACACATAAAAAACGCCCCCATGTGGGAGCGTTTTGAAAACAAATGTGTTTGGTGGGTTTAGCGCGGGGCCATCACCATGACCATCAGGCGGCCTTCGGTTTTGGGAGCAAACTCGACCTTGGCCATTTCGTCAAAATCTTCTTTGACGCGGTTGAGCAAGTCTGTGCCGCGGTCCATGTGCGCCATTTCACGGCCCCGAAAGCGGACAGTGACCTTCACCTTGTCGCCACGCTCGAAGAACTCGGTCATCTTCTTGGTTTTGACCATATAGTCATGCGTATCGATATTCGGCCGCATTTTGATTTCTTTCAGCGCAGAGGTGCGCTGGCTCTTGCGATTAGCGGCCTTCTTCTTCTGCGCTTCGAAGCGCATTTTACCATAATCCAGAATTTTGGTGACAGGCGTTTCACCGGGCGCGACTTCAACGAGGTCGAGACCTGCAGATTGGGCGGCGGCGAGGGCTTCTGCGATAGGAATGACACCCCGCTTGTCACCGTCCTCGGTGATCAGCAAAACTTTAGGGGCAGTGATATCAGTGTTAACGCGCGGGCCTTTAGGTTTCTTGGCAGGCTGCGCGGCGAGTGGACGTCGGGCGATGGGGTATACTCCGTGGTTGCGACCTTTTAAGATCAAACATGGGTTAGATTTTCGATGCCATGGATATGGCCGTCAAATACGATGTTTTCAAGGACTGGAGTAAGCAGATTGCGCGCAATCTGTGGGAATTTACCCTGTTTCCCTGTCTTTCAACACGTCCTCATAGACTTGCAGCGTCGCATTCTGGAGCGAACGTTTGGAAAAATATCGCTGAATACGACCGCGCGCCGCTGCCCCATCATAGGTTCCGGGCACACCCAATAAAGCCCGGGCTAACGCGTCAGCATCACCCGGCGGCACTAACGCGCCTGTATGTCCCGGGTCGATGACATCTTTCGCGCCGCCATGATCTGTCGACACGACCCAACGCCCCATGGCTTGCGCTTCGGCCGCCGTCCGACCAAAGGCTTCCGGGTCGGTCGATGGGGTTGTCACGCGATCGGCCGCTAACAGAGCGGCGGGCATATCGGTTTCATGACCGGGCAAGCGTAAACGACCCGCGACACCCAATTTGTCAGCAAGTTTACGGAGTTCTTTGACATAATCATCGCGGCCCTGCGCGTCCCCTGCACAGACCAGCACCGTATCTTCGGGCAATTTAGCGAGGGCTTGGATCGCGACGGTCTGGCCTTTCCATCGGGTCAGGCGGGCTGGCAGGAGGATAACGCGGTCTTCCGGATTAACCGACCATTTCTTCCAAACGGCTTCGATGCGGATGGGTGACACAGCCTCTGGATCAAACACTTTCATGTCGACACCTCGTGGGATCACCCGAATGCGGACCTCCGGAGTCTTGTGCGTCGTCTTAATGTGCTCAGCGGTGAACTGGGAGTTTGCGATAACACGATCCCCCCGCGCCATAATCGAGTTGTAACGGCGTTTCCCCAGAAAGCCCTCATTATAGATCCCGTGATAGGTCGTCACAAAGGAAATGCCTTCAGCCAGCGCCGCGCGCCACGCCGCCCAAGCCGGCGCACGAGACCGGGCGTGGATGACATCAATCTTATTCAGGACGATGAGCTTACGCAGCGCCGCAACCCGCCAAGGATAAGACAGGAGGCGCTTCGATCCGATATTCGCTGTAAAGTGGGTCGCGCCTGTTTTCGTGAGGCGCTGCACGAGACGCCCTCCACCACTCACAACGAAAGCGCCCTGCCCGTCCTCGATCAGTGCTTCAGCGACTTCAATCGTTGTGCGTTCGACCCCACCCGCATCCAGGGCTGGCAAGACTTGCAAGACATTGTATGGACGCGATGAATTCACGACCGGGACCTAGCATGAGCACGCAGGACATCAACCATAGCGTTTTAGAGCATCAAGGTACAAAGCTTGCCTACCACCGGGTCGAGGGTCATGGTCCGATGATCATCTGGTGCGGCGGGCTGAAATCCGACATGGACGGCACGAAAGCCGTGGATCTGGCCAAGCGCTGTGAAGAGGTTGGGCAAGCCTACATCCGGTTTGATTATTTTGGACACGGCAAAAGCGAAGGCGAGTTTACGGACGGCACAATCTCGCGGTGGGCTTCAGACGTGGTGGCCATGATTGATCGGTACGGCTCAAATGGCACCGTTCTGATTGGGTCCTCTATGGGCGGATGGGCGTCGCTCTTGGCTGCACTCGACCGTCCTGAAGCTGTCGCGGGTCTGGTTCTGATCAATCCCGCCCCGGATTTTACTGAAAAGATGGTCTGGGCCGGGTGGGATGACCATAAACGTCAAATGCTGGTCGAGGATGGCGTGGTGTATGAACCGTCTGATTATGACGAACCCTACGCCTATAGCCAGGCCTTGATTGAGGATGGGCGGGAACGCCAAATCTTGGATGACCCTATTGATTTCAAGGGCCCTGTTGAAATCCTACAAGGTGCTGAAGACACAGTCGTTCCACCAGACTATTCAAAAGCCATCATTGATACGCTCACCAGCGACAAGGTCGGTTACACACTTGTCAAAGGCGGGGATCATTCCCTCTCCAGCCCGCAAGATCTGAATCGGTTGTGGCGAACGCTCCAAAGCGTCCTCGCGCAACTCTAAAACTGCGACTGTTCATCATGCGAAGCCGGGCCCTTATGCCGGGCTGAACTTACGGTCAGTGAAACGCTTCATCGCCCAGCAGTTTGAGAGCGTAGGCTTACCCTTTGCCGATGAGGACGCGCTAGACCTTGTTTTGGGCATCTCCGGCCTATCCCAAACAGACTATGTTTTGAAAGGCTCGGATTTCCCGAGCCCAAAGCAATTAGAGCGATTGCACAACGCGACTGAGCGACGGCTCGCGGGTGAACCCGTCGACCGCATTCTGGGCTGGCGTGAGTTTTACGGGCGCCGGTTTGAGATTGACGGTGTGCTATCCCCGCGCGGCGATACGGAGGTGCTGCTGCTTCAAACGCTGAAGGCGATTGAGCCTTTGAACGCTCCTCGCCTGCTCGACCTTGGAACAGGATCAGGGGCTTTAGCCATTTCCCTCTTGTGCGAACGCAACGATGCATGTGTGGTCGCCACAGATGTAAGCCAAGCCGCATTGAGAACGGCAAAACGCAATGCAGAAGCGCTCGGCGTCTTTGACAGCCTCACACTCATCCAGTCTGACTGGTTCGAAAACGTCCCGACAGCGCGGTTCAACGCCATCATCAGCAATCCGCCTTACATTACATCAGACGCGATGAAATCGCTTGCCCCGGAAGTCGCGGACCACGACCCTGAAAACGCGCTGCATGGAGGTTCGGATGGCTTGGACCCTTACCGACAGATCATACCACACGCTCGCAATTACCTTACCGCTGACGGCTGGCTCAGTGTTGAAATCGGCTTTGATCAAGGTGACGCCGTGCGAAACCTCTTCGAATCGTCTGGCTATCAAGACATCAGAATCACGCGCGATCCCGCCGGGCATGACCGCGTTGTGAGTGGCCAAATGGGGCCAAATATCGGATTTATCGGGGATAAATAGTGAACTGACTGGAAAAACTCCTTTGACAGTGAGCGATCCTTTGTTACTTTAAGGATGTCGGCAGGATGGTTTAACCGCCGGACACCAGTCCCAAACCTTCCAGTATTCGACCAACCACCCCGGACACATTCCGTGCGGATCACTTCCGCTTTGATTTGTCCCAGTGTGTTTTAGGACAGTTCGATGAAACGTCAGCGCGGCCGTAATCGCAATAACAATAACCGGAACAATACGAACCGGTCCATGGAATCCAATGGACCGGACGGCAAAGTTCGTGGCAATGTTTCCACTATCTACGAAAAATACACGCAGCTCGCCCGTGACGCCAAGACAGGCGGCAACCGTGTGCGTGCGGAAAGCCTGCGTCAGCA
>JBCBGR010000138.1:0-6860 GCA_038526555.1 Pseudomonadota bacterium | reverse complement strand
CGGCACGGAATAGCCGGAATAAAGCCCACTATCGAGGCGCGTATTCATCCCACCCGGCGCGTGGAAGTCACTCACTTTTCCGGGTGACGGTGCAAAAGTGAAGGGATGCTCCGCATTGATCCGGCATTCAATGGCGTGACCTTTGAATGTCACATCGGACTGGTCGTAGTTGAGCGGTAAGCCAGAGGCGACGCGGATTTGTTCACGAACGAGGTCGATACCGGTAATTTCTTCCGTTACGGGGTGCTCGACCTGAAGGCGAGTGTTCATTTCAATGAAGAAGAACTCGCCATTCTCGTAAAGATATTCCACTGTCCCTGCACCGCGATAACCAATCGCTTGAACCGCTTTGGCGGTGATCTCACCGATTTTAGCGCGCGCTTCAGGTGAGAGGACGGGCGAGGGGGCTTCCTCTAGAACTTTCTGGTTCCGGCGCTGCAAAGAGCAGTCGCGCTCTCCCAGATGGACGACATTGCCATGGGTATCGGCCAGGACTTGTATCTCGATATGGCGTGGGCCTTTGAGGTACCGCTCCAGATAGACGGCGCCGTTACCGAATGCTGCTTCCGCTTCAGTCTGGGCTGAGCGCAGGGCTTCATCCAAATCTGCTTCGGTCTCCGCAAGCCGCATACCGCGGCCACCGCCACCCGCAGCGGCTTTGATCAGGACGGGAAAGCCAATATCTTTGGCAGCTTCTTTTGCCGCCTCAAAGTCCTCGACGGCTCCATCAGAGCCAGGCACGACGGGTATTCCGGCTTTTGCCACCGTCTGCTTGGCCGTGATCTTATCGCCCATGATCCGAATATGCTCGGCTGTTGGTCCGATAAAGGTCATTCCATGGGCTTCAACAATTTCGGCGAAACGCGCATTTTCGGATAGGAAGCCATAGCCGGGATGAACCGCGTCAGCACCTGTGATCTCGCAGGCTGCAATGATTGCAGGGATATTGAGATAGCTATCGGTGCTGGAGGGCGGGCCGACGCAGACAGATTCGTCCGCCAAGCGGACATGCATCGCGTCGCGATCCGCTGTTGAATGAACAGCCACGGACGACAAGCCCATTTCCTTGCAAGCGCGATGGATTCGCAGCGCGATTTCGCCGCGATTCGCAATCAGGACCTTGCTGACCATGATCTTCGTCCTAGTCGATCAGGAAGAGCGCGTCGCCGAACTCGACGGGCGCGACGTCGTCAACATAGACAGCGGAGAGCTTGCCGGATTTAGGCGCAGTGATCGGGTTGAAGGTCTTCATCGCTTCAACCAGCATGATCGTTTCGCCTTCTTTCACCTGATCGCCGACATTGGCAAAGAGCTCTGCATCAGGCGACGGGCGCAGATAGCAGGTGCCGACCATCGGGGATGTAATGGCATCCGGATGGCTACCCTTTGGCTCTTCCGTCGGCATGGGCGTTGCAGGTGCGGGGGCTGATTGCGCAGCTACGGGAGCCGCTGCAACGGGCGCCGGGGCTGCCGCAACCATTGTCGTTCCCGCGTTCCCATTTTTGGAGACCCTAATCTTCAGGTCACCTTTTTTCATTTCGATTTCTGTCAGCTCACTGCCTTCGAGAACTTTGGCGAGTTCCTTGATGAGCGTGAGGTCTGAATTGCTTTTGCTGGCAGCCATAAAGAGGTCCCGTCAGAATTTATCCGCTTGCCTTAGCGAGTTTTGTCGCCGCTTGCAGCCCTAAAAGGTAAGAATGTGCGCCAAATCCGCTGATCGTCCCTGTCGCGGCTTCTGAAACGAGGGATCGGCGGCGAAAGCTTTCCCGCGCGGCGGGTTGAGAGAGATGAATTTCAACCGCTGGTATGTCGACCGCTTTCAGCGCATCATAAAGCGCGACTGAGGTATGCGTATAGGCGGCTGGATTGATGATAATCGCATCAGCGGCCTGTCCCGCCTCTTGGATCATCGTGACCAGTTCACCCTCGATATTCGATTGGAGGAACACGATCGTATCATCCGGATGCGCGTCGCGGCAGAGGGTTTCAATGTCCGATAATGTCTGTGATCCGTAAACGTCCGGCTCACGTGTCCCCAACAAATTGAGATTCGGTCCATTGATGATGTGGAAGGTGAGGGACATAGCGCCTTTGCAGTCTTATGACTTCCGAACGATGAGGGCGCGTGTTAACGCCCCTTGCGCAGTTCAACAAGCGACTATGTGACGGGTGATCCGCCGAAAATGTCTATGCATTTGATCATTAATGGCGAAGACCATGACGATGTCCCAGAGGGGCTGACCGTGGCTGGGCTAATTGCGCATTTGGGATTGCCTGAAAAAAAAATCGCGATTGAGCGCAATCGTGAAGTGGTTCCGAAAAGCCAGTTTGACGATGTCCAACTGGAAAATCACGATGTGCTAGAAATCATACATTTCATTGGAGGCGGTTAAGTGACCGATCAAGGAACAGACTTGCTGACGGTTGCTGGACGGACTTTTCAATCGCGTCTGATTATCGGCACGGGCAAATACAAAGATTACCAAGAAAATGCTGACGCCTTGGCAGCGAGTGGCGCCGATATCGTCACTGTGGCTGTGCGCCGGGTGAACCTATCTGATCCGAGCGCGCCGATGCTCGCCGACTTCATTGATCCTGAGAAGACGACGTATCTGCCCAATACGGCGGGCTGTTTTACGGGTGAAGATGCAGTTCGGACTTTGCGACTGGCGCGAGAAGCAGGCGGGTGGGACCTCGTCAAATTGGAAGTCCTCTCAGACCCGAAACATCTCTATCCTGATATGGAAGAGACGCTTCGTGCCATGAAGATGCTCAAAGATGACGGTTTTGAGGTCATGGTCTACTGTTCTGACGACCCGGTCTTTGCGAGAAAGCTGGAAGATATGGGCGCTGCTGCCATCATGCCTCTCGGTGCGCCAATCGGATCAGGCCTAGGCATCCAGAACCCTGTCAATATTCGCCTCATCATCGAACAATCCTCAGTCCCCGTCATCGTCGATGCCGGAGTCGGAACGGCATCAGATGCGACAGTTGCGATGGAACTAGGCTGTGACGGTGTGCTGATGAATACCGCTATTGCAGAAGCCAAAGACCCCGTCCTTATGGCCAGTGCGATGAAGCACGCCGTCATTGCTGGCCGCGAAGCCTACCTGGCCGGACGTATGCCGAAAAAACGCTATGCTGATCCGAGCTCTCCTTTAGCGGGTTTGATTTAGGTGTGAAGGGAATGTCATCATGATCTCACGCGACGTTCTAAAACATCTACCTCTGGGTATGGCGCTCTTTTTGGGTGCGTGTGCATCGACAGTTGGCACGGATGCCGATTTCAAAGGCGATGAAACCCAAGATGTGCGAGCGGCCGTCGCGGGCCCTGTCAATGATGTCGGCTTGATGTTGATCGAGATCCCCGAATACCTCGCCGAAATGGATGATCCTTACGCCGATGCGCCAGCGACATGTCCCCTCTTAGAGACCGAAGTTGAGCGATTAGATGCGCTGCTGGGCGATGATTTGAATATCCCAGAAGATGAGCGTGAGCAGCGTGAACAAACGGCGCTAAATGCAACCTCTGACACGGTCGGTTCTGTGTTGATCCCGTTTCGTGGGGCTGTTCGTTTTATTTCGGGCGCCGCCGCCAACGAACGGGACGCGCGAGAGGCTTATCAGCGCGGGCTGGTGCGCCGGGCTTACCTCAAGGGGTTGGCGGAAGAGCGGTCCTGCGATTTGACCTCGCCGTAATCGGACCGACATTCTATCTGGAAGTTCACCTGCGTCCGGTTTAAAGGCGCGACGTTTAAGAAATTTGTGAGACCCTATGTCCACCGTCCTGCTTGTTATCCTTCTGATTATCTCTGTCATCATGACAGGTCTGATCCTCATCCAGCGCTCTGAAGGGGGTGCTTTGGGCATTGGTGGAGGCGGCGGTGGCGGCACTGGCTTTATGTCAGGCCGTGCGGCGACGACATCTGTGGCTCGGATGACAGCCATCCTCGGAACCATCTTTCTGATCCTGTCTCTCTTGCTCTCCGTCGTTTTTGCACTGGAAAATCAGGATACAGGTGCATTTGATAATGTGGACAACGAAGTTGGCGGCTTGACGACGACTATCGAGTCATCCGATGGGACAGTCCCGTTGGATGAGCCTGCAGAAACACCTGCAACCCCTGCGGACCCCACCGACACAGACGAGTAACTGTCTCGATTGCGTGCGTGACCCGTGCGCCTGACGGGCGCATGGGACGAACCATTCATGGCCAAGCAGCCACGCTACATTTTTATTACAGGCGGTGTCGTTTCATCGCTCGGTAAAGGCCTCGCCTCTGCGGCACTTGGCGCGCTTTTGCAGGCGCGCGGTTATAATGTGCGGTTGCGAAAGCTCGACCCCTATCTGAACGTCGATCCTGGGACGATGAGCCCCTACCAGCACGGGGAAGTTTACGTTACAGATGACGGGGCCGAGACTGACCTCGACCTTGGTCACTATGAGCGCTTTACCGGTGTGTCCGCGACGCAGGGCGACAATATTACGACAGGTCGGATTTATAGCGACATTATCGCCAAGGAGCGGCGGGGGGATTATCTTGGCGCGACCGTTCAAGTCATTCCGCATGTGACCAATGAAATCAAAGACTTCGTCCTGTCAGATGCGGGCGATGTGGATTTTGTCCTCTGCGAAGTCGGCGGGACGGTCGGGGATATTGAAGGCTTACCGTTCTTCGAAGCCTTGCGGCAGCTCGGTCAGGAACTCCCGCGCGGCCAGTGCTGTTTTCTGCACGTCACACTGCTGCCTTACATTGCCGTAGCGGGTGAGATGAAGACAAAGCCGACGCAGCACTCGGTAAAAGAGTTGCGTTCCATTGGTATCCAGCCCGACATTCTTCTGTGTCGTTCAGAACGCGAAATTCCCGAAAGCGAGCGCCGCAAGATCGCCCGTTTCTGTAATGTCCGCGAAAGCGCGGTTATCCAAGGTTTGGATGCGCGCTCGATTTACGCAGTCCCGCTCGCCTATCATGAAGAAGGGCTCGACCGCGAAGTCCTGAATCACTTCGGCATTCTGGCTCCGCCAAAAGCAGACCTCACCAAATGGGAAGAGATTGACCAGACGCTCTCCAATCCAGACGGCAAAGTCAAAATCGCGGTGGTCGGGAAGTACACGGTTCTGCCCGATGCTTACAAATCGATCACAGAAGCGCTCGTCCATGGCGGCATCGCCAACAAGGTCAAAGTCAAGATTAGCTGGGTCGAGGCGGAAGACTTTGAAACGTCTGAGCCTGAAGACGTCCTCAAAGGCGCTCACGGCATTCTTGTGCCTGGCGGCTTCGGTGAACGTGGGACGGAAGGGAAGATTCGCGCCGTCCAATATGCGCGCGAAAAGAAGATCCCTTACTTTGGGATTTGTCTGGGCATGCAGATGGCCGTTATCGAAGCCGCCCGTCACCTCGCTGGGATCAACTCCGCCAGTTCGTCTGAGTTTGGCGAAGAGGGCGAGAATGTTGTTGGCCTGATGACCGAATGGACCAAAGGCAATGAGCGCGTTGAACGCACGAAAGACACGGATCTGGGCGGAACGATGCGTCTGGGCGCCTACCCCGCCATCCTAACAGAAGGCTCGCTTGTCGCGGCTGAATATGGATCGAACGAAATCAGCGAACGCCACCGTCATCGTTATGAGGTAAACATCGATTACCGCGAGCGGCTGGAGGAGACAGACTTGCATTTCTCGGGGCTCTCGCCTGATGGCGTACTTCCCGAAATCGTGGAAATTCCGATGGACAAGCACCCCTGGTTTGTCGGCGTGCAATTCCACCCAGAGCTCAAGAGTCGCCCTTTCGATCCACATCCGCTCTTCGACGGGTTTGTCAGAGCAGCGGTGAAACAGTCGAGACTCGTCTAAATTTAGGGCAAATTGTGACACTTTTGTCACATCGAACAGGAAAGACAGGTCATCCACAGCGGCTGGCCTCGACTCGGTAGGTGTCGGGAGAATAACGGCGCGCTATCTGCTCAATCGATGTGTTGTGTGACACGTCCAGCTCTCGAAACCTACCATTATGACTATTAAGACTCTCGCTCTTACGACGTCCCTCGCGGCGTTAATCGCACCTTTGGCAACCTCAGCTTTCGCACAAGACGGAACACTCGACGAAGTGATCGTTACCGCGCAAAAACGCGAACAGAACATTCAAGACGTTCCAATTTCTGTGACGACGGTTGATTCGGAAACGCTTGGTAATTTCCTTGCGTCTGCGGAAGACATCCGCGTGCTCGCAACCCGGGTCCCAGGCCTTTACGCGGAAAGCTCTAACGGTCGCGCAGCGCCTCGTTTTTATATTCGCGGCCTTGGCAATACAGATTTTGATCTTGCCGCTTCGCAGCCTGTCTCCATCATCATGGATGATGTCGTTCAGGAAAATGTGGTCCTGAAATCCTTCCCGCTGTTCGATATTGATCGCGTCGAAGTGCTTCGCGGCCCACAAGGCTCTCTCTATGGTCGGAATACACCCGCCGGTATCGTGAAGTTCGATACAGTCAAACCATCCGAAGTTACCAGCGGTTATCTCTCCGCGTCAACAGGCACATTCGGAACCTCAAAAATCGAAGCCGCCATCGGCGGAGCGCTTTCTGAGAATGTCGATGTGCGTGTCTCAGGTCTTTGGCAAAATCAGAATAACTGGATCGACAATGGCTTTACCGGCGAAGAGAACGCGCTTGGCGGGTTTGAGGACCTTGCAGGCCGTTTCCAGGCCAATGTTAAATTCTCGTCCGCTACAGAAGTGCTCTTCAACATTCACGCGCGCGAGCTTGACGGCACATCGTCCGTCTTCCGTGCCAATATCTTTGATGCGGGCAGTAACGACCTGAATGCTTTCTATGATCGTGACACTGTCTTCTTTGATGAT
>JBCBGR010000137.1:0-6937 GCA_038526555.1 Pseudomonadota bacterium | reverse complement strand
AATTCCTGCAACTGGGTGGCATCGACTCTGACAGTGCAGATGTGGACGCCATTACTGGATCCAACGCCGCAGATTGGGTGACGGACCAATTGCAAAAACCGCCTTTCGGGTATGAAGCGCTGATGCGCTCGCGTGTCGCCCAGAATGACACGCACCGCCGCCAAAGCTCGCAAGCGCTCTGGGAGTCGCTGCTGACGTCTGATGGCGAGTTGCGGGCGCGTATGACCTACGCGCTGTCCCAAATCATTGTGGTGGGGAACAGACAGTTCGGCGGCAACGTCAATTACGGTCTAGGCACGTGGCTTGACGTGCTCGACACCAATGCCTTTGGGAACTTCCGCGATCTTCTGCAGGATGTGACCTACTCGCCGATTATGGCGGAATATCTGACCTACGCCTATAACCGCAAAGGCGATCCAAATACCGGGCGGCAGCCGGATGAAAATTACGCGCGCGAAATCCTTCAGCTTTTCAGCATCGGTCTCGTCGAGCTCAATATGGACGGCACGCCCAAGTTGGATGGGCAGGGCCGAGAGATTGAGACTTATGACAATGAGGATGTCGTTGGATTAGCGCGGGTCTTTACCGGTCTGGCCCATGCAGGCACCGACTTCCGGCGAGGCCGTCGGGGTCCTGATGCTTATCACGTTCCCATGGAAATGGTGGAACGGGAGCACTCCACATTGGAAAAGAGTTTCCTTGGCAGCACGATTCCTGCGAATACGACAGGAGATGCATCCATTTCTCAAGCGCTGGATATCATCTTCGCCCACCCGAATGTCGCACCCTTTATATCCCGACAGCTTATTCAGCGCTTTACCGCCAGCCACCCATCGCCGGCCTATGTGGAACGTGTTGCGACTGCGTTTGAAACAGGGTCTTATGAATCAGAGGGGGGTGCGACCTATGGCACGGGTCAGCGGGGTGACCTGGCGGCCACCATCGCGGCTATTCTCCTCGATGAAACCATCCATGATGATGTGCGAGGCGCAACCGAAGGGAAGCTCCGCGAACCTGTTCTGAAATATGCGCAATTGGCTCGCACTTACGCCAATCCAGCGACGCTGGAAGTGACACAGCAACCCTTCAACTCTTTCGCGGATACATCCAGTTCACTGACCGCGCTCGCGCAATCGCCTTTGGGCAGCCCGTCCGTCTTCAACTTCTATCGCCCTGGATATATCGCACCGTCGACAGAAAGCGGCGATGCAGGCTTAACGGCGCCGGAATTGCAAATCGTCAATCAGGCCTCGGCGCTGGGCTATCTGAATTTCATGACACGATTCATCACGCAAGGCGAAACAACCCAATTGGGGCGACCGGTGCCTAATTTTGAGGAAGAACTCGCCGTGGGTGACGATAGTGATGCGCTCCTCAATTTGATCGACCTGAAATTATTGGCTGGCCAGATGTCGGATCAGACACGTACGGCGATTAAGGATGCCGTGGACTCCTTGCCCGTGCGCACCAATAATAATCGTGACAATGATATTCGCGCGCGCGTACGGATTGCCTTGCTCATGACTGTCGCGTCTGCCGACTATGCGGCACTGAATTAGGGAGGCGATCGATGGCGAATCTCAACAGACGACGTTTTCTTCAAGGCACAGCCGCCGGGTTTCTGGGTGCGACAGGCGCGATTGCTGGCTTGAGCCATCGCGGCGCATTTGCGGCGGATACGAGCGGATATAAGGCGCTGGTCGGGATTTTCCTCAAAGGCGGTGCGGACATGTTTGATGCGCTCCTGCCTTACGACACGGCGAGTTACGATGCGTTTCTGAACCTTCGGCCCGGTATCATCAATGGTCATGCCAATGGCTCCCGGTCACGCGATAGTTTGCTGGCTCTCAGCCCTTCTAATGCCAGTGCCTTTGGCGGGCGGCAGTTTGGTCTCACGCCGGAACTCGCACCCTTAAAGGCCATGTTTGATGCGAATGAAGCGGCGCTGATTGGGTCTGTTGGTCCGCTCCTGACGCCAACATCGCGGACGGGTATGGAAAGCGGGACGGATGCGTTGCCGCCGCGTCTCTTTTCTCATAATGACCAGCAATCGACCTGGATGGCGCTCGACCTGGAAGGCACGTCGCGCGGCTGGGGCGGGAGCTTTATGGATGAAATGCTGCGTGGTGGAAATGTCGGTAACCCTGACTTCGCGCTGATCACGGCGGGCAGTGGCGACATTTTCCTCGCCGCAGATGGGGCGCAACAATTCAAGGCGCCTTCTGATCCGTCCAATGTCGGGATCGATATGTATGTTCGTACTGGCCTAACGCAGGGTAATCACGGCGCTGAGGCGCGAGATAAAATGGATGCGTTCATCCGCAGCATGTCGAGTGGATCCAACAATTTGTTCGCGCGGGATGTGAGTATGGGGCAGGCGCGTGGTGTTCAGAATATGAGCGATTATCGTAATGCCTTTGGTAGCTCCGGTGGGGTCACGACGGAGTTTCCAGACTCCCGTCTCGGCGGTCAACTCAAAGCCATCGCGAATGCGATCAATATTCGCGGTGTGATCGGCAATAGCCGTCAGCTTTTCTACGCCGATACAGGCGGCTTTGATACGCATAATAATCAGGGCCTGAGTATGGCCAATCTCCTTGGCGATATTGCCCAGTCGATGGCGGCGTTCCGCAACGCGCTGATCAGCATGGGTGTTTGGGATGACGTGACCACGTTCACGATGAGTGATTTCGGAAGAACACTCACGGATAATGGCGATGGGACAGACCATGGTTGGGGTAGTCATCAATTTGTGATGGGTGGCGCTGTGCAGGGCGGCCAGATTTATGGCGACCTCCCCGAAATGGACCCGACGAGTGAACGGTTTACCGAGTCTCGCGCGCGCCTCATCCCATCTGTAGCGGTCGATCAGTATGCTGCGTCGCTAGGGCGGTGGTTTGGTCTGGATAATACCCAACTCGGTCGCGTCCTGCCCAATCTGAACCGCTTCGACGGATCGACCATGAATTTCATGACGGGTGTGACGGTCTAACGCGTCAAATCCAGCGCCATGAAACGCGAGTCCATTGGATTGTCGTAATAGCGCTCAATATCTGTGAAGCCGAGGCGTTCGTAAATCGCATTGGCGTGGTTCAGACCCCGATCTGTATCCAGCAGAAGGCGTTTATAGCCATGATCCTTCGCGCCTTGAATACAGGCCTGACACAGCTTTTCGCCAAGGTTCAGTCCGCGCGCAGTCGGTGATACCCAGAGGCGTTTCAGTTCGGCCGTATCGCCTTTAAAAGGTTTGAGGCCGACCGCACCAACCGCTTGCCCGTTATGCTCGGCTAGCCACAGCGCGTCATAAGTATGCGGGAAATCCGCAAATTCAGTCTCTGTGCCCTGAAACGACAAAGACTGACCGAGGTAAGCTTCGATGAAGCGCAAATAATCGAGGAACAGGCTTTTGACCGTTGCAATCTGGTCATCGGAGCTGGCGCGCAGGATGGTCATCCCGTGCTACTAGCGGAGAAATATCAGACCGTCAGGCCCCAGCGGCGCGTGATAGACGCGAGATTAAATTGCCATTGACTTCGCCGGTCTCAGAGAGGCCATTCGCGCGTTCAAACGCGACGATCGCGTTGCGTGTGCGTGTGCCCATGATCCCGTCTGGCGTGCCCACGGGATAACCGAGTGTCGCCAGTAATGTTTGGACTTCGCGGACCTGTGTCCGGCTGGCCGTATCTGATGATTGGACCCACGGGACATTTCTGAAGATGCCATTGGCCTCCTCATCAATACCTTCCGGTTTAAACACGTTGACCCGGTCTTCAACGGCGTCAGCCCGATCCGCGCTCATGGTGGCTTTCAGGGCGTCTCGCCGCGAAACGGCAAACTGATCGCCTTGCTGGGCTGCGACAGAATACCAGAAGAGCGCTTCTTCCAGATTAGGCTCGGTCCCAGTTTCCGTGCTCTCGGACAGGATTGCCAGATTGAATTGAGAGTCCACAACGCCGCGACGGGCCGCCTGTTCAAACCAGGATTTGGCGGACAGCATGTCTAGCTCTACGCCGCCGCGACCTTCTGTATAGTAAAGGGCCAGATCGTGCATCGCGATACGGTTGCCACCGCGCGCGGCGCGCTCAATGAGCTGACGCGCCATCACATCGTCGCGCGGAACACCTTGCCCGGCTTCATAAAGCTTGGCGAGGCTGTAAAGGGCTGCAGGTTGGTTGCCATTCGCGGCTTGGCGGATGAGCGAAGCGCCTGCATCCGTCCGTCCAGCATCCAGCTCAGCGAGACCTTTTTGATATTGCGCGATCGGGTTTCCGGCTTCGACAGCAGCGTCCAGCGTATCTAGCTGGCTATTGTCGAGGACAACAGGCTGCCGTTCTGTGTAATTGCCGATCGGGTCAGTCGTCACAGTTGGGTCCAAAGTAACAGATGGCGATGTTTCTCCAGCGACGGCGTAAGGGTCACTCCCGAAGATGGATCCGCTGGGCGTTGTGTCTGGGCCGACCCCTGTGAGGGGCATTGTTCCCGTATCAGGTTCTGTCATCACGACAGCTTGGCCTTCATTGGCACCCGTGACGTTTGGATTGGTAATATTGCTTCCGCCAAGGATCATGCGACCGGCCATCAAGGCGACGACGGCCACACCCGTGGCGAGTAGAGCGATCCGAACGGCTCCGCCTTTTAAGAATTCTGGGACGGCCAGGCCCTTCTTTGGCCCGTCATCAATAAACCGGAGCGCCATGGGCGAGTCGGATTCTTCCGCATAAGCGGGGTCAGAATAGACAGCGCCGGGGACGGGCGCGGGTTGGAAAGGCTCTGCTTGCGCTGCGGCCGGGCCCGGAGGCGGCGTTTGTGCCGTTGGCATCTGGAACGGGGGCAGGGACGGCGCGCCGCCTGTATTCGTGCCCTGTGGCTGGCCAGGCGTCTGAGCAGGCGTTTGTGACGGGAAAGGCAAAACAGGCGCAGGCGGCATGAGTGGCTGCGTTTTTTGCGCGTCTTCTGGGGCTTTCAGGCTAGCAGCGTAAGGGTTGTCGGCTGCGTTCGGGCTCGCCATCGCAGCAGAGGCTTGGCCGCCACGCTGCCTGACCGGCTGAGCCGAAGGGGCCGAACCATTGTTGGGAATTTTAGGCAGTGGGGGCAGGGGCGCCAGCGCAATGTCTGGTCCGGATTGACTGTCGGCCTTGGGTGTCGCGGAGGCCGGTGTGACCTGAGGAATCTTGTTCTTCAACGCATCGGCTGTTTTGCCTTCGAGATCAGACAGTCGCGATTTCAGCGAGTCAATTTTATGGTCAAGATCCGCGCGCGCTTTCTCGACGGCGCGTTCAGCCGCGCCTTTGCCGACGGCGAGTGTGCGGGCTTCGATTTCCTCAAAGCGTGCGTTCAGGTCAAACTGACGGCTTTCAATATCGGCCTTGGTCTGGACAGCGAGCGCGTTGATCTTCTCAATAACGGTCTCGTTTGACGTCTTGCGGCGTGACTCCAACTTGGAGTGAAGGCGCTCAATCGTTTCACCGACAGTATTAAAGGCCGCTGAACTATCGCGCTCAATCGTTTCGACGCGTTCAATCAGGTCGGTTTGAGACGTTGCAATGGCTGTCGTCAATTTGTCAGCGAGCTGATCCAGTTCAGCTTTACGCGCTTCAGACTCAGATTTCATCCGTGCATCGACGGCGCGGGCCATATCGGCGAGATGTTTGTTGAGGCGTGCAATCGCGTCGGCTTGCGCGACTTCGGCGCGGTCCAGACGGGCAGACGCCCGTCCCAGGGCCGCATCCACATTATCGACACCGCCTTCGGACAGCGCTGTGCGGAGCTCTGACCGAACAGCGGCGCGCATCTGGGCCGTTTGACGGTCGAGCCGTTCTGTCAGTTCATTGACATGTTTGGTCAGGCGGCCCTTTTGAGTCGCGGAAGAATTTTTGAGGTTGGCTTCAAGCGCAGAAACGACGGATTCGAGTGAACCGATACTGCGCTGCGTGACCCCTTCGGCCTTCTTCAAGCGGGATTCGAGCGCGTTCAGTTCGGCCTTTACAGAGGCAACGGTTGCTCTCTTAGTGGGCGTGGATTTTCTTTTTGGGGCAGGTTTGCGACGGCTTTTGGCAGCCTTAGCGGAAGACGCAGTGGCGTCTGTGTCTTTATCGTCTTCATGGGCGGAGTCGTCGGCAAACCGGCTGGCCATATCGCTCACGTCCTTCATCGCAATCCTTGCGTGCCTGCACAGGCGAATCACCTGCGCAGAAACGGGACCGACCCCCGGCCCACCTGAATCAATGAACAAACAGGGTTAAAGGGCGGTTAAAAAGGTTAACCACTTTTCTTTCAAGTTTACCTTGACGTTAACGTAAGGGCGGGGTAGGGAGAATTTGTGACTGACCAAACGCAAACAAAAACTGCTCTTGATAACGGCATCAGCATCCGTGACTTTGCGGCGCGTTTTGGTGTGACTCCGCGCACAGTCCGTTTTTACGAAGACAAAGGGCTACTTTCGCCAGAACGGAACGGTCAAGCCCGCTCCTTCCACGCCCGCGATGTGGCGCGTTTTGAGCGTATTCTGCGCGGAAAACGTCTTGGCTTTTCGCTTGATGATATTGGCGCCGTCTTTGACGTGCTTGAAGGTCGGATTGCTGAAGCCAAAGAACTGCGGCGTCGCCGGGACAATTTTCAGGCCGTGATAGACGGTCTGGCGGAACGGCGTCGCGATGTCGCATTGCTCGAACAAGATATGACGGAGATCGTCTCTGTTATCGATGACCACCTCTCTCAACTTCAAGATGATCCGTCACAGGACGTCTCCTCACTCGCAGAGCGTTACCAAGCGGCGCTCGCTAAACATCTCACTGCTCAACAAGGATCAATCTGATGCCCAGCTACAAGGCTCCCGTCCGGGACATGCAATTCCTCCTTCACGAAGTTCTCGGCTATGAGGACCTCACGAAGTATGACGCGTTCTCCGAAATCGATCGCGACCTGACCGACGCGGTTC
>JBCBGR010000136.1:0-7037 GCA_038526555.1 Pseudomonadota bacterium | reverse complement strand
CACCAAAAGCCACCAATCGCCCGCGACTATCATGGATCGGGAACATGATCCGGTTGCGGAAGCGATCCCAACTATCCCGGTTGCGATCTTCCGGTTCGATCAGAAGTCCCGCTTCAATGAGCTGCTTTTCTTCCGCCCCTTCCCGGATCAGATTGTCTTTCAGTGCCGAGAAACTGTTCTCAGCAAAGCCGAGCCCGAAATAGCGGGCCGCCGTCTGGGTGAGCCCCCGGCCTTTTAAATATTCCCGGGCCGCCTCTCCGGGTGAGCGATACAGCGTCTTCTCAAAGTGATCCTGCGCCCGCTCCATCCAGCTAATCGCTTCTTTGCGTTCCTTGGCGCGTTCTTCGGCCTTGGGGTCAGAGCGCGGCAGCTCCATCCCCGCCATCCCGGCGAGTTGCTCCACCGCTTCAGGGAAGCTCAAGCCTTGCACCTCCATCAGAAAACTGATCGCGTCCCCATGCTTCCCGGAGGAGAAGCAATGGTAAAACCCCTTCTGGTCATTCACGAAAAAGGACGGCGTCTTCTCATTGGTGAATGGCGACAGGCCTGCGAACTCCCGACCCTGACGCCGCAGCTTCACATGCTTTCCGATCACGTCCGAAGGTCGAACGCGGGATTTTAATTCTTCAAGAAAGGCTTCGCCGAACCGCACACTGACGAACTAGCGCAGAACTTGGACGGTGGCGAGTCGGTGCGGCAGAATACCCGCTTACATCTCAGGACATCGACCGGGGTGATCTTCGAACAGGCAGAAGTCCGGCCATTGTTCAGTTTGGACCCAATAATCGTAAAGCCCGATCTCTTCCATCAGCGGCCAGAAGCGCGGATCAGCGCGAAAACCCGCCATCTCGCGGTAAAAGAGAACGATAGTGGACCCGGGAGTGGTGGACCAGTCAAACCCTTCAATGGCGTCATAGGCCTTATCGATAGCGCCTATCGCGCTGAGCTGTCGGGCGAAATTAAATTCGGATCCTTTTGGTCCAGTTGAGCAAGCCTCGATGAGCGGGTCAGGGTCCTTGTCGTCTGAGAGTCGCACCTCAATAAAGACACGCAGACAATTCTGAAACCCTGTCGAATTGACCTGATCCGCAATCGGTATCGCCCCCAACATTGAGGCAAGTTGATCCTTGTCGCCATAGTAGAGCGCGGCCTGACGCCGACGCTCGATCAGCTCACCTTCATCAGGTTTTATTCGCTCTCCCATTAGAAAATATCGTTCAGCGGTGATTTTGTCGCCCTCGACTGCTGAGAGCCAACCAATGCGAGACATAAGCCCCGCATAAAGCGGGTGGCTATCCGCGTAACGCGTGAGGACTTGCCGCGCCTCAAGATTACGGCCAACCTTTCTCAAGTGCCACGAATATCCGTTGTAAATCAATCGGGGCAGACCGGAGTTTGCTACAATTTTGGGGTAGTCACTCGCTGCCTCGACCAGGTCACCCTGATCACCTTTGATAAGGAGTGCGATACCCTGAAGAATTGAGCTATCAGAGTCTATCTGCTGACCCTTTTCGATCAGTTGATCGATTTCATCCAAAAACCTCTCACGGTCCGCTTCTGGACGTTCCATATTTCGTAATAGGGCGCTCCAGACCGAATAAGCATGGAGTGCGATCGCCGCCGGATTGTCAGGTTCAAGATCATAAATGGCCTGAGACAGCGGCGAGTAATCCCGAAGCTGTAAGGCAATGAAGGCGTCGCAATACCGGGCATAGTCACTGATGGCCTGAGCGGTATTAGGGTAATCATTTCCGCGCCATTCCATCATGCAGTTCAGAATTGAGGCCAGCTTGACGGAGATGCGGTAATCGAGATCGGCACGTTCAGCATCATCAACCTGATATGTTTCCGACAGGATGAGCCGCCCTGTGTCGGCGTGGGTGACGTCAATCGCGATGGATGTGCCCTCATCCGTCCAGAGGCGACCGCGCAGGTTAAACTCGGCAACCAAGTCACTGTTCGTATCTAGACCGACGATTGGGATGGAAGCCGATGAAAAGACGGACGGCAGCGTTGCGGTCAGGCTTTGGGCGATCCCGCTTTCGTCCGACTGATTATCCAGCCCGATAAAGCGGACGAGATGACGCTCTGTCGTATCCTGTAGCGCTGTTTCGGAACTCCGGTCCAGCAGCCAGACACTGGTCATTCCTAATATCATGAGAAGCACCAGCGCGAAGGCTGCCAAGGTGATGGGGTTGAGTTGCGATTTCCGAGGGTCACTTTTGGAGATGGTCTCAGGAGAACTTGTCCGTTCCTCAGAACTCATTTTCGTCGGCGCAGCTTGCGCCCCAGACGCATCAAGCGAGGTCAGCTCCGTGACAGGCGCTACAAGGCGATATCCCTTACGCGGCACGGTCTCGATCATCGCGCGACGGCCGCGCTGGTCTTTGAAAATTTTCCGCAGGATCGAGATCGCGCGGGTCAAGCTCTCATCACTGCCAAACGCGACACCCCAGACGCGGTCCATAAAGGTTTCACGCAGAACGGTTTCACCATTGGCCTCTGCCAATAAGCTCAACACCTGCATGACTTTCGGCTCAACGCTCGTCTCGCCGAGTGGTCCGATGATCGTCAGACTTTCAGAATCAATCTGAAAGTCTCCGACATTAAATTTTGGGCTTCTTTTCGCCGTCATGAATTTAGTCCGTAAGGTGAAAACCTGTGAGCACTCAACCTCTCTTCGACTGATTTTGTGAAGACTGCAACGCTCTTAACGGTCGCAGTTTTCATAAAATAATCAATGAATTCAACGACCTCACATATCCATCACCTATCCTCAATAGTGCCATCAGGATTTTGATCGCACCTCCCCCCATCACGTCTTCATCGCCAAGCGGTTTTGCGCAAACGCTCAAGATCAGACTGGCCCACACACTCTAGGAGACACGCCATGTTCAAGATTTTCGCATCCTCACTGATCGTCACAACCGCACTACTCGCAGCGCCCGCTTACGCACAGTCTGATACTGAAACAGCGCCAACAACAAATTTCCAAGCCGCCATCGAATATGATGCGACGGCACCTGTTGAAGCGACTTACGCAACACTGAAAAAGCAAAGCCATCTCGTCTGCAAGCGTCAGATCAAGGACGTGCGGACCTTTTCCATCCGCTTCAACTACATGCAGTCCTGCTCTCGCGAACTGATCGATAGCGCTGTCAAGGAAATCCAGAACGCGCAGCTCAGCCAATACCACGCCGCTCAGCAAGGCAAAGTCGCCACGCGCCAATTCGCTCAAAACGAGACCAAGTCATAATTTAACCGAACACGGTTGATCTCTTCCCGATCAACCGGGCCCCGCCTTCCTAGGGCGGGGCCTTTTTCGTTTCACGCCGCCATATGTTTGGGGCGACCCGCATTGGGCGTGAAACCATAAATCTCTTCGCCCGGCAGACCTTCAGTCAGGTAAGCCCGCGTCGCAATCAGCGCGTCAATATCAATGCCGGTCTGGACGCCCATCGCGTGGAACATTTGAACCAGATCTTCCGTCACAATATTTCCACTCGCGCCGGGTGATGCCGGACAGCCACCCAAGCCACCGAGCGATCCGTCAAACGTCTCAATCCCCTCTTCCCAGGCCGCAAACGCATTCGCGAGCCCTTGGCCATATGTGTTGTGAAGGTGGACGGACTTCACCCGTTCCGCCCCTGCGACCTCACGCGTGCGACGGATGAGGCGCTTCACTTGGACGGGATTGGCGTAGCCGACTGTATCTGACAAGCCGAGTTCATCCACTCCCGCTTCGACAAGCCGTTCGGCCAGGCGCAGAACCGCCTCTTCAGCAATCACGCCTTCTATGGAACACCCAAACGCTGTTGAGAGCGCCCCTTCAAAGTCAGGACGTTTGTCAGCAGGTTGAGCGGCGATGAGTTCAGCAATCTGCCGAACATTCTCCACCGCTTGATCGTGGGTCTGGCGCAAGTTTTTCTGGGAATGGGTTTCGGAGACTGACAACGGGAATCCCATAGCGTCGACCCCAGCTTCAATCGCTGCCTGAGCGCCCCTAAGGTTAGGCACAAGCGCCAGCACGCGGAGCTCTGGTAATGTCTTGGCATGCGCCACAATCTCTGCCGTGTCGGCCAGTTGCGGGAAGAGTTTGGGCGGGACGAATGACCCAACTTCGATCTCACGGACGCCTGCCTCATACAGGGCTGTAATCCAGCGTTTTTTGACGTCAGTCGGCATCACGCCCTTGCAGTTTTGTAAACCGTCGCGCGGGCCGACCTCAGATATCGTCACAGATTTGAGCATGAATGCCTTTTCTAACGTCTCAGACCTTTGCGGCTTGATACAGGGCAAGATAGGGTAAGCCCAACTCAGGTGAAAGGCGCGCCATGACAGATTCGACTATGGTTTTATCGGATAAGACCGCTCGCGAAATTTTCGAACAGGTCCGCGCCAACCCCGCGCGCGCGCGCTTTGGCTTTGGTGAACGCATGGCTATTGTGAACGTCGACCCGCAGAAGAGCTACACGCGACCCGACCTCTACAAGACAGCTTACGTCACCGATCCACGGCAAATGGAACATACGGACCGGATCAGCGCGAAGGCTCGAAGCAAGGGACTACCCGTAGCCTGGACTCGCGTGGCCTATATGCCCAATGCCGCCGATGCAGGCGTCTGGGGAACGCGGACCGATACTCCCGACAGCCTTCAAAACATCAAATATGGCTCGGAGCGGCATGAATTCGATGATCGCCTCAATATCGATTGCGAAGTGGACGCCATCTACACCAAACGCATGCCGAGCGCCTTTTTCGAAACCCCGCTGAACTCCTTCCTGCGCTGGCATAAGATCGACACGGTCGTCGTGACAGGTGGCAGTACATCCGGTTGCGTCCGCGCAACAGCGGTCGATAGCCTCTCTTACGGCTTCCGCACCATCGTCCCGATTGAATGCGTCGCGGACAAGCATGAGAGCTATCACTTCGCGAACCTCACCGACCTGCTGATCAAATATGCGGATGTTGTGAATGTGGCCGAAGTCGATGCCTGGTTGGATGCTTATGAAGGCTAGCGCGCATCGCCAAGTCACTGACAAAGGCCTCGCGCGTGCTAAACATCTACGCCAGACGATGAGCGAGGAAGAGGTGATGCTGTGGTCCAGGTTGCGTGAGTTTCGTCGCAATGGCTGGGCGTTTCGAAGGCAAGCTCAGATGGGTCGATATACGTCTGATTTCCTATGTCGAAAGGCCATGTTGGTTATAGAAGTCGACGGGTCTCAACATGATTTGCCGGACCAAATAAACCATGACAGCAAACGCGACACTTGGATGGCGTCTGAAGGTTATCAGGTTTTGCGCTTCAGTACGGGCGAGGTTCGGACACGTATGGATTGGGTTCTAGATACAATCGAAGGTACATTAAGGGCAGCATCATGATGAGGTCACCCCTCCACCGCCTGCGGCGGTCCCCCTCCCCTTTCTGGGGAGGAAAACACTTTCCTTCCCTGACAGGGAAGGTGGCAGCGCGGAGCGCTGACGGAAGGGTGACAAACCTATCAGCCGCGCGGAGAGCGTCCTCATGAAATCCCATCCCAACCTCTACGATTACTGGCCCTATGCCGGGCGGCCGAAGATCGAATGGCCGGGCGGGAAGAAGCTCGCCTTCTGGATCGCGCCGAACATCGAGTTCTATGAATTCTTGCCGCCGAACAACCCGAAGCGCCAGCCTTGGCCCAATGCCATCCCGAATGTGCAGCAATATAGCCAGCGAGATTTCGGAAACCGGGTCGGCCATCAGCGACTCATGGAGCTACTGGACAAGTACAACTTGCGCGGCTCGGTCAGCCTGAATGTCGCCCTCTGTGACCATCACCCTGAAATCATTGAGGATTGCATCAAACGCGACTGGGAATTTTTCAGTCACGGCATTTATAATACGCGCTATTCCTACGGCCTCTCCCCGGAGCAAGAACAGGCGGTGCTGGATGATAGCATCGCGACCGTTGAGAAGGCGTCGGGCCAGCGCATTCGCGGCTATCTCGCCCCGGCCCTCACCCACACCGAACACACGCTCGACCTGATCGCGGAGAATGAGTTCTGGTATAGCTGCGATCTCTTCCAGGATGATCAACCGCAACCGCTCAAGACCAAGACGGGCAAGCTGGTCTCCATGCCCTACTCGCTCGAAGTGAACGATGTGATCACCTACTCCGTCATGGGGTTTGATCCTGACCGCTATACGGACATTCTGAAACGGCACTTCGACCAGCTCCTGAAAGAAGGCGAACGCTCCGGCACGGTCATGTGCATCCCACTCCACGCGTATCTGGTCAGCCAAGCCCACCGTATCCGTCCTTTTGAGGAAGCGCTGAAACATATCACCGCCCACGCGGATGATGTCTGGTTCGCCACGGGTAAGGAAATCGCGAAACACTTCATCGACCATTATTGGGATCAGTCTGTGGCAGACATCGAAGCGCGTGGCGTTGCGATAGACGGAACGGGGTTTGTGGCGTGATGGGCAAGCTTACAAAGCCCCTCTTCCTTGAGGGAGAGGGTGCCCCGAAGGGGTGGGTGAGGGTGTACCCCATTCATCTGCCAGTTCTTACTGGCAACACCCTCATCCGGCCTTCGGCCACCTTCTCCCTCAAGGGAGAAGGAATATGACAATGGACCCATCCTACCTCCAATATCCCAAGCGCGCCTATGGGCAGGATCACGGCCTCTATGACTGGCGCCTGTCCCGAGATCGCAAGCCTTTAACGTGGGACGGCGGCGCTAAGGTCGCGCTCTCCTTCATTGTCCCGCTAGAATTCTTCCCGCTCAACCCGTCGGGCGTGCCGTTCAAACATCCCGGCGCGATGGCGACGCCCTACCCTGACCTGCGGCACTACACAGTCCGCGATTATGGCAACCGCGTGGGCGTTTACCGCATTCTGAAAGCCCTCGGAGAAACCAAAGCTGGCTTTGCGGTGAATGCGAAAGTGGCGGAGCGCTATCCGCCGCTCATGGACGCGATCAAAAGGCATGAGATCATCGCACATGGAGTTTCCACGGATCATATCCATCATGACGGGTTGAGCGAGGCTGAA
>JBCBGR010000135.1:0-7116 GCA_038526555.1 Pseudomonadota bacterium | reverse complement strand
TGCGGGGGCCTAACATTATGAAAGGCTATATTCGGCCAGACGCGCCAGGGAAGTTGGTTCCTTTAGCGGATGGCTGGCATGATACAGGCGATGTGGTCGCCGTAGATGAAGAGGGCTATCTGGTCATTCGAGGCCGCATCAAACGGTTTGCAAAAATTGGCGGTGAAATGGTATCTCTCACGGTGGTTGAAAACAATGCGGCCGCCGTCTGGCCTGATAATATGCACGCGGCGACCATTCTGCCGGACCCGAAGCGGGGTGAGCAAATCGTTCTTGTGACAGAGCGGAAAGACCCAAAGCGCTCGGACCTCCTGAATTGGGCGCAAGCACATGGGGTTCCTGAAATCAGTGTGCCAAAGAAGATCATCACAGTGGATGCACTGCCTGTCCTAGGAACAGGCAAGATGGACTATGTCAGTGTGGAGAAGATGGCGCGGGCTGAGCTTGAGGCCAGTTAGACCGCTTATCCGCGCCGTCGTCGTTTATGCTTCGCCCCTCGGCCGCCCTTTTTCCCTGAATGGTAACTCCCGCGACCGCGTGATGCGCCCTTTGGCGGCTTACCGGGTTCGCCTTTACTGATTATGCCAAAGATCAGGCCACCAGTGACGGGTGTGGCTTCTTTCAGTTTGACCTGAACTTCGCGCCCGAACTTGAAGGTGGTTCCTGATTCCACACCCACGACAGATTTCGTTTTCTCATCCAGCGCGAAATATTCACGACCCAGCTCACTGATGGGGATGAGGCCGTCGGCGCCTGTCTCGGACAGGGTCACGAATAGTCCAAATTTAGTCACACCCGTAATGCGCGCCCTGAAGGTCCCGCCAACGCGGTCTTTCAGGTAAGCTGCGATATAGCGATCGACCGCATCGCGCTCGGCCACCATCGCTCGCCTTTCAGTCGCGCTAATATGTTCACCCGTCTCAGACAGGCGAGACTCTTCCTCTTTTGTTGTGCCGCCATCGCCGAGTTTAAACGCTTTGATCAGGGCGCGATGAACGATCAGATCAGCATAGCGCCGGATGGGGCTGGTGAAATGCGCATAATGGGTCAGGTTCAGCCCGAAATGGCCCATTTTATCCGACGAGTAGAAGGCTTGGGCCTGCGTACGAAGCACGGCCATACCGACCGTTTCTGTCAGATCCTTCGCTTCGGCCTGTCGCAGCAGCGCATTAAACCGTTTCGGCGTAATCCGATCACCCGCGGAGAATTTGAGATTGAGGGCAGGCAGGAACTCAGACAAATCAGAGACGCGCTGTCGTTCGGGCGTGTCGTGGAAGCGCATCAGCGTCCGCACGCCTTTTTGGGACAGGGCTTCAGCAGCGGCGACATTGGCTTGGACCATAAACTCTTCGACCAGCTTATGAGCATCGAAGCGGTCGCGGACTGTGATCGAGACGACCTTACCGCTCTCATCCACTTTGACCCGGCGTTCGGGGAGCTCGATTTCTAGCGGTTCGCGTTGCTCGCGCGCATTTCGAAGCGCTTTGTAACAGGCATAAAGATTGGACAGTTCAGGCAGAACGTCCTGACTTTCAGGGCCATTCTGCCCTTCAAAAGCGTCCTGCGCCTGACGATAGGTGAGGCGTGCGCGTGACCGGATAATCCCGCGATGGAATTTATGCCGGATTTTGTTCCCGCCGCTATCGAAGATCATATTGACCAGCATCGACGCGCGGTCCTCATTGGGTCTCAGCGAGCAAAGGTCAGAAGAGAGTTCATGGGGTAGCATGGGTTCAACCCGGTCAGGGAGATAGACGCTGTTACCTTTCTCCCAAGCCGCTTTGTCGAGCGGGCTACCGGCGCCAACGAAGGCTGCGACATCCGCAATCGCCACCCAGACAGACCAACCGCCGGGATTTTTGGGGTCCTCGTCCGGCTCAGCCAGGATCGCATCGTCAAAATCTTTCGCGTCAACCGGATCGATGGTCAGCAGCGGCAGGTGGCGCAGATCGTCGTGTCCGATCTCGCCAATATCGGGCATGGTCGCGGTTTCGGCTTGTTCAACGGCCGCGGGCGGGAACCCAATCGGAATGTCATTCTCATGCAGAGAGATGAGCGACGCGGCGCGTTCGTCATTAATGTTGCCAATCGTCTCTCGCACTTCGGCGAGCCTGAGCTGCCCGCGATTTTTTCGCGTCGAGCGAAACATGACAATCGCGCCGTCTTCCAGCGTGTCGGGGACTTGATCGACGCCGTAATCGTGCCGCGCTTTCTTGGAGACGGGTTGGATGCGCCAGCCCTTGTCGGTCTTGAAGAGCACGCCCATATGGGTCTGCGCGCCTTTACCAAGGCGTTTAAGGACATGGCCCACGGCCGTGCCATCCTCGCTCTCCTTAATCCGTACCAGCGCACGATGGCCCACACCCAATGCGCCGCCATCATCTCTCTTTCGGGAGGTATCGCGAATGAGGATGGAGCGTTGAACGCCACCTTTCAGCTCGCGTTCCGGATCGCCCCACATATCGCCGTCGTCATCAATATGGACGATGTTGACCACCATGACACCGGGCAGGGCATCGGCGAGGCGATAGGTCTTCTCGGGGGTGTAGACGAGCGCCCCATCATCGACGAGCTCGCGCAGTGTTTGTCGCAGCGTCCGGCGGTCTTCGCCCTTCACGCCGAGGTATCGCGCGAGGCGTTTCCGGTCATAATGGTCAGGTCGCTGTCGGACAGCGGCGAGAATAGAATCACGGGAGAGGGTCATTGCACCTCATATAGGGGTTTTTTGGCGATCCGTTACCCCGTTCCCAGATCAACCTCTAATTCGCCAATCGAATGGGTGAAATTATTGGGCAGGATAACTTGTTTGCCCGTCCATTCAATGTTGGGGAAACGCTCGAAAATCTGCGTGTAGGCGGCGTTGAGTTGCATGTTGGCGATCCGCTGACCCATGCAGACATGGCTGCCAATGCCGAAAGCGATGTGTTTGTTCGCATTCTCACGCGTGACGTCAAACTGATCGGGATTAGCAAACACTTCTGGATCGCGATTGCCCGCGCCGTACCACATGACGATCTTCTCGCCCGCAGCGATCTTCTGCCCGCGGATCTCTGTGTCCATCAAGGCCGTGCGGCGCATATACATGACCGGGCTGACCATCCGGACGATCTCGTGGCACATGTTCGGGATGAGGGAGCGATCAGCGAGGGCCTTGGCTTTCTGGTCAGGGAACTGACCGAGCAGGCGCAGGCCGCCAGACAGTGAGTTCCGCGTTGTGTCATTCCCCGCAATGATGATCAGCAGCCAAGACCCGTCGAGGAACTCATCCGGGAGTTTCGCCCCGTCCACTTCGAGATTGGCAATGGCGGAGAGCAGGTCATCGGTCGGGTTTTTGCGACGATCCAGCAGGACCTCGCGCCCATAGGCAAACATGGCTTCGACTTCGGTCAGGAACTTCATGACGAGCTGTGGATCGACGGATGACGGATCACCCGTGCCCAGCACGTAGGCCGCCATCTCCAGCATATCCATCCATTCTCGGATTTTCGGGCGATCCGCTTCGGGCACACCCAGCATTTCGCAAAGGGTAAAAAGCGGAAGCTGTGAGGAGAAATGTTCCACCCAATTGAGGCGCGGGCCCGCCGCTTCAACGCCGTCCAGCAACTCTGAGACTTTTTGATCCACCTTCTTGCGTAGCTCAGCGACGTAATTCGGCTTCACAAACTGCATGTGCTCACGCCGCAACTGCATATGATGCGGGGCGTCGAGGCAAATCATGGTGTTGAGAGATGCGGAATGAAGTTTCGGGTGTTGGCGCGCATCATTGGCGTAAGCCATCATGATGCCGCCCTGCTGCGAGGACCAGACGCCTGTGTCCAGGCTGGCCTCGCGGATATCATCATAGCGGGTGAGGGCCCAGAAGCCTTCGAGTTTCTTATTCTCCAGCGAGTGCCACATGACGGGCGCGTTTTCGCGCATCGCCTTGAAGGCGTCCCAGGGCTGCTCAGCGGCAAAATTCATCGGCTCACCCAGATCGATGAGTGGCTCCATGGGGAAGGTAATAGGGTATACGGGGTCTCGCGGGCCGCGATCGGGAAGATACGTATCCGTGACCAGCTGCAAGCCCATATGTATCTCCTTTTAAGGGCCTTTTATTGGCCTTCAGGTCGCCCGATTGTCAGTTTGAAGGGGCGAATGTCGATTTCAGCCGGTAATCCCGCTTTCGCGTAAGGATCATCGGCCATCCACGCGTCCAATGCCTCGCGAGAGGGGGCTTTGACAATGAGGAGGGACCCTCTCATCACATCTGTGTCGTCGAGCCAGGGACCTGCAGAGAGAACAGTGACGTCAGACGGCTCCTTGAGCCAGTCGAGGTGGTTCTGGCGGACTTCTTTTCGAATGGTTGGGCCTTCAGGGACGTCTTTGGTCAGGATCATAAAGTCTTGCATGACCGGGCTTTAGTCCGGCGGGCGAGGGGGCTCAACGTATAATGCGCTTTGTCTGATGAGGGAGAGTATCAAACGCGCAAAACAAAGGCCCGCCGGCAATGCCAGCGGGCCTCGTTTTGAAGTTTGGGTCTCACGGAACGCCATGTCCGCTTCGTTAGTGGCTTACGCTATGGACGCATCCAGCGCGCTTGCCCTACCCAGTTTCGCGTTTACGAAAGGCTGAACTAACAGTTCTGGGCAGACCCCCCAAAATAGATAGACAAGTCACACCTCCTTTCAATCACGCGGCCCCACTATGGGACGGCTTTCTGATGATTCTTCTCTGGTACGACTCTGCATTTTGAGCAAGCATGAAATTTTATGAAATTTCATGCGCTCTTTAGACTTCATTAGGGATGTTTTCGGGGTGCGGTTAGCCTTCGCTGCGACTCAGTGTGCCGAGGCCGCACTCTGCGCCAAATTCCCGGAAGTCTGTGTTAACAGATGGCACATGGATTGTGTGCTGCTTCCGGCTCACCTTAAAGGACATGTCCTGTCCACGGATTACGCCATTATAGAGACTTCGACGATCGCCGGGAGTCATGATTGTGAAGACTTGGCTGTCGCGCATGTCTGTGTAACCGGACCGTCTTGAGGTCTCGCCATCAATCGTCAGACGACCGGCGGTAGGCTTGGCGTTGCTTTCAGACCAAGCGGCTTTGATCGCACTGTCCATGTCAACATCTTCATAAGACAGCATGACGAACAGTTTGCCGCTGGCACAGGCAAAGCCCAAGCTTCCGGCGAGTGGATTACCGTCTGCATCCAGCTTTTGCGCCGTGACATGCTCGACGTCGATGTTCGCTTTATCTGTGACAGGCACGGAATAGGTTGAACGGGTCCAGTCTGTGCTTACCACGTCGTCAAAAGTGTCCTGAGACATTGCGGGGGAGCCGATAGACAGGGATGAAAGGGCCACGAGGCTGAGGATAGAATGGGTCATGAGCTTGTTATTATCGAAAAACAATAATTAGTCAATGATAAAAGGAAAATTCTTATCGAATTTCATGGTTCTGTCACACTTCGCCTGTCATGCTTCATCAGGAACAAAGTCAAGCGCAATGCCATTATTGCAGTAGCGCAAGCCTGTGGGGCGAGGGCCGTCCTTGAAGACGTGACCCTGGTGTCCGCCGCAGCGTGAGCAGTGATATTCTGTCCGAGGAACAACGAGTTTGAAGTCGCGTTTCGTATTGACAGCCCCGTCGATGACATCAAAGAAGCTGGGCCAGCCCGTACCAGAGTCGAACTTCGTATCAGATTTGAACAAAGCCTGGCCGCAGCCTGCGCAGCAATAGGTGCCTTTGCACTTCTCATCATTCAGAGGGCTGGTCCAAGGGCGCTCAGTCCCTTCGCGGCGCAGCACATAAAATTCTTCTTCGGTCAGGCGGTCTTGCCATTCGGCGCGGGTCAAATTGGCCCAATCAATATTCTCTTGTGCTGACATTGTATCCGTCTTTCCGGTTTGAGGGGTTTGGCCTTCAACAGGGTTTATGTTTTCTGAGGCGCTGGATGAGGCTCCGCAAGCTGACAGGGCGAACGCAGAGCCGCCAAGGGCTAACGATCCTACCGCGAATGTCCGGCGATCCATCATGTCCGTCTCCTTTATCCGAGATCATCTGATTAAAATACAGACTACTCAGATGTAGAGATTACGCTTAATTTGCCAATCAGGTTTCCATCACAGCCAGGTGATGGGGTTCGTAAAGACGGGAATGAAGCCAAGGCCTGCGATCAGCATGGCGGCCGCCCAGACATTGGATTTGAACAAGGCGAGCGCGTTTGACGGGTTTTCCGGATCAAGCCGTTGGACTTGCGATAGGAGGTGAACTGCAAACGGAAAGGCGGCGAAAGCGACCGCTGGGATCTGGGACTGCAGTAACCCTGCAGTAATCAAGAGCACGCTCAGACCGTAACAAATGCCAACGCCGCGTTTGACCTGTCCGCCAAAACGCCGCGCGGTGCTTTTGATGCCGACCATGGCGTCATCTTCAATGTCTTGCAGGGCGTAGATCGTATCATACCCGACCGTCCAAGCGGCGAGACCTGCGTAGATGAGCCCAATCGTCAGGTCTAAGCCACCCGTTTTGATTGCGTAGGCCACCAGCACCGCCCAATTGAAGGTCAGGCCCAGCCATATCTGCGGCCACCAGGTGATCCGTTTCATGAATGGGTAGGCAGCGACCAAGGGCAATGAGGCCAGCGCGACGAGTTTCGCGCCCCAAGGCAGGGCCAGCCAGACGAGAAACCCAATCACGAGTTGGAGAGCAAGCCAAACCCAAGCCTGTTTCAGAGAGACGCGGCCAGAGGGGAGGGGGCGTGACTGGGTGCGGTCGACTTGAGCGTCGAGGTCGCGGTCGACAATGTCATTATAGGTGCAGCCTGCGCCGCGCATCGCGATCGCGCCGATCAGAATGAGCGCGCCCCAGTAGACCGGCGACCAGCCCTGCCAGTCCGGACGACAGAGCCAACTCGGCACCATCAACCCAATCCAGCCCGGGAGTGTCAAAAGCCAGTAGCCAACGGGGCGGTCGAGGCGGGAGAGCTGGAGATAGGGGCGGATAGTCTCTGGTGTTCGGTTCACCCAGTGTGACCGGGCAGAGTCCGAGACTCTCACCGCCGCGACCGCCCCGTTGGCTACTGGCTTTTGACACTCCCGGGCTGGATTGGGTTGATGGTGCCGAGTTGGCTC
>JBCBGR010000134.1:0-7308 GCA_038526555.1 Pseudomonadota bacterium | reverse complement strand
GACCGTTCATGCGCTGGATGGCGTTACGCTGAATGTCGACCAAGGCGAGTTTGTCGCTGTCATCGGATCGTCTGGATGAGAGGTGGGCTCATGATCGTAAGCCTTAGCCGCCAAAGCCGGGACGGCCACTTGGCGGCCCGCCCGCGCGGGCTTCTCGAACACCTGTTACAACCTGCTCATCCAGACGATCGATCTCCGTAAAGCCTACGCGCTTGGCGGTTCGACCGTTCATGCGCTGGATGGCGTTACGCTGAATGTCGACCAAGGCGAGTTTGTCGCTGTCATCGGATCGTCTGGGTCAGGCAAATCAACCTTGATGAATATGATCGGTGGTTTGGATCAGCCAGATTCGGGGTCCGTCATGATTGATGGTGAGGATGTCGGCACATTGAAACCGAATGCGCTCGCCGCCTTTCGTAGCAACAAGCTTGGCTTCGTCTTCCAGCAATTCCAACTCATGCCGCGTCGCACGGCGCTGTCTAATGTCAGCTTACCCCTCCAATATCGCCGACCACCCTTGTCCGATGGGGAAAGCCGGGCTCAATCGGCGCTGGACTCAGTTGGGCTAGGGGACCGCGCGCATCATAAACCGACCGAGCTTTCCGGCGGTCAACAGCAGCGCGTCGCGATTGCACGCGCCCTTGTGGGCTCGCCGTCACTTTTGCTGGCTGATGAACCGACAGGGGCCTTGGACAGCCAAACCTCCAAAGAAATTATGGAGCTTTTAGTCTCTCTAAATCGGTCGGAAGGCCTAACGATTATTCTGATCACGCATGACCTTGAAGTCGCGGCCTACGCGGACCGGGTTATAACGATGAGCGACGGTCAGATTGTGAGTGATCAGCGCAATCAAGGGAAGGCGGCCTGAGATGAGCATAAAACTGATCCTCAATGCGTTTAGCAGTCTGATGGAACGGCCGCTGCGCACACTCCTGACGATGTTGGGCATCATTATTGGTGTGGCCGCCGTCTACACAATGCTGGCCATCGGTGAGGGGACACAGAAGAAAATTCTTGAAAGCTTGGACGGGACGCAGGCGCGGGCGATCACGGTCTTTCCCGACTGGACACGAGGCCGTTCCTCGCAGCAGCGCCCCTATCGGCGCTTAAACGAATCCGACTTGCTGGAAATACGGGCTTTACCGGGCGTAGAAGCCGCGACAGGCACGTTGTCACAGGAATATCCGGTGATTACGGACGCGACCGATTGGTCGTCTGACATTCGCGGGGCGGATCAAGACCATCTCTTTGCCAACGACCTCGAACTCGAAACAGGGCGCGGTATCACAGAGACAGATATGGAGCGTAAGGAAACGGTCGCGGTGCTCGGTCAAACCGTGGTTAAAAATGTCTTCGGCGGTCAATATCCGGTTGGCGCGAAGATCAAAATCGGAAATGTCCCGTTTGAAGTTGTTGGCACTGTCGCAAAAGCGCCTGAAAGTGGCTGGAACAATGGTCGGGATCGGGACAATTTTGTCCTCGTTCCGCGCTCAACCTTAAGAGATCGATTGGTGGGCGGTGACTATCTGGTCCGCAATCACGTTAATCAGTACCGGATTATTGGTGAGAACCAGTCCGTGCTGGATCGGATTGAAGAAGATCTGGATGCGATCCTGCGTCGTTCGCGGGGGCTCTCCACAGCCGATGCGCCGGACTTTCGCGTTCTGAACTTCTCTGCCAACCGCCAACAATATGCCGAGACGCAGCGGACCTTATCCATCTTACTGGCGACGATGGGCATTGTTTCACTCGTCGTGGGCGGCGTCGGCGTAATGAATATCATGTTGGTCAGCGTGACCGAGCGCACCCGTGAAATTGGCCTCAGAATGAGCCTTGGGGCACGCCAGTCCGATATCCTGTCTCAGTTTCTGACAGAGGCTTTGGTGATTTGTATCCTGTCCGGCCTCATTGGTTTGGGGTTGGGCTATGGCGTTGCCAGTTTCGATTTTGGGGGCGAAGATATTGACATGGTCTTTGCGCCTGAAATTGCGGCGCTGGCCTTTGGGTCTGCGGTTCTCGTCGGTGTTGTCTTCGGGTTCTTACCTGCGCAGAGGGCCTCGCGCCTCAATCCCGTGGAAGCCTTGCGACATGAGTAGATTGGTTACTCCTAAACATCTCCTTCTGGGTGCAGCCCTGCTGATGAGCGCGTGCGCATCCGTTGTCGGGGTCGATGAAAGCCAATGGATTGAGGCTGAAAATCAGACAATCCCAACGGATTGGTCGCTGCCTGTTGAGACTGTCCGTGCTGACAGTTTCGCAGCCCTCTACGACGACCCTGTATTAGCCAGTTTTCTGTCGGTAGCCGTTGCTGACAATTACGATCTGCAGCAGGCGCGCTTACGGATTGAACGGGCCGAGGCGCAATTGCTGCAAGCTTTATCCCGTCCGCAGATCCAACTCGATAGCTCTGCGGGTGCCAGTGTTTCATCCATCTTGGATGATGTGGATGACATATCAGACAGCGGTAATCTCGGTCTCACGGCTAGTCTGGACCCTGATATATTTGGGCGTCTGAGCGCCGGGATTGAAGGCGCAGAAACGCGAGCACTGATCGCACGTGCAGAAGAAGCACGCCTGCGACGGACGATCCTGGCCAACGTAGTCTCCGCCTATACGCGGTCCATTGAGACGGCGTTGCTCTTGTCCGTCGCTGAGCAGAATCTGGACTTTCTGAGCGAAACAGAACGTGTGACGCGCGCCCGGTTTGAAGGGGGCGATGCAGCTGGGTCTGATCTCGCGCTAGCCCGTCTGGAGTTACAAACCGCGCGTGCGTCGCTCGCCGAACAACGCTTTGCTGCAGAAGACAGTCGCCGGGCTTTATCAATCCTCGTTGGCGGCTTTGGCGACGCGCGGTTGGAAGGGTTTTCGACCTTGCCGGACACACTGCCTGATGTCTCTGGGGCTGTTGTGGGTTTGGCTGAAAACCCTATTCAGACATTGGACAATCGGTATGATGTGCAATCCGCGCGTCTGGCCGTGACCGAAGCAACTGCCAATTTGGAAGGCGTTATCGCATCAGACCTTCCGGGCTTTTCACTCCGGGCGTCTTTGTCGAATAATGCTGACCTCGAAGACCTCTTCGATGTTGATAGCTATATTGCTTCCCTCGTTGGCTCGCTGGCCTTCAACCTGCTGGACGGCGGTTTGAATGATGCCCAGCAGGCGGAGGCCCGAACAAATATCGACTTGGCCGTTTCAAACTATGCCGAAACACTCCGCCGCGCCTCACAAGAATTAAGAACAGCCTTGTCGCAAGCTGATGCGCTTGAAGAGGCGTTGAACGCATTACGTGAAGCAGAGCGGTCCGCTGAACGGGCGCTGGAGCTGGAAAGTATTCGCTTTGACTTGGGCGAGGCGATTCTGCTCGATGTCCTGACCGTGCAACGCCGCGTGGATGCGACGCGAAGTGCCCGGATCAGGACGCAAAGACGGTACCTTGAATCGATTGCTCAGGCCCATCTCGCACTGGGTCCGTCTGAGACATAGTCATCTGGACTGAGGGCATGCCTCAGTATGTGGCTGAAATGCTCTCAGATATGAACATCAGCGTTTCGTGACTTTCGTTTTGCTGCAACTTCACTAATGTTGCGGTTCAACTACGCAAAACCATCATGCCTTTATCTCGTTTCAAATCTGTCGCCCTCGTTCTTATGGCGGTTCTATCAACCGCATGCAGTACGGTTAGCGCGAAACAATATACTGACCCGTTTGAAAACACGAACCGCAGTGTTCACGCTTTCAATGAGGGTTTTGACGACGCCATTCTGACCCCAGTCTCCAAAGCCTATGTGGCTGTCACACCTGATCCGCTGGAAAAAGGCGTGAGCAATTTCTTCGACAATCTTGGCTATCCGAGCGTTGTGATCAACCAGTTCCTGCAAGGGAAAGTCGGGGAGGGGTTTGAAGGCATCGGACGTTTCGGTATCAACTCGACGCTCGGTCTTTTTGGTTTGTTTGATGTCGCATCTGATCTCGGTCTAGAAGCTAAGCAGGAAGATTTCGGGCAGACCTTTGCCGCCTGGGGATTTGGGAGTGGGCCGTACGTTGTGTCTCCCTTGATTGGCGGAACAACAGTCCGTGATGGCATTGGCGGCATTGCCACCATCTTCACGAATCCTGGCACCTGGATTGGTGAGTCAGGCGCTGCACTGAGCCTTTTTGCCGGGGCGACGATCGATACGAGCGCGCAGTTACTTGACGAGCGTGAACTCATTCCAGGCGATAGCTATCTGTTCTTGCGGGACAGTTATATGCAACGGCGTCAGTTCTTGATTGCGGACGGCGCTGTGGTTGAGGATGACCCGTTCCTCGACGACGAATAGATCAGAAATACACCTCATGTCTTCCATGAACAATTTTGCCTTACGGCTGGGACGCTCGGTCTTTAAAGCCTCATGGCTGCTGCTGGCGCTGGTTCTGATTGTCAGCGTGGGGGCCGTGAGTCAGCTACGACACTTTGATTTCGATGCGTCGACGGACACGCTGGTCGCTGAGAATGATGAAGCGCTGAACTATTTCCTCGAAGTGAGTGAGAATTTTGGCGACGAAAGCTTTCTCTTTCTCACCTATGCGCCGAAAGACGGTGCGCTGTTCGCACCTAATACCTTAGCGCAGCTCGCAACCCTCCAATCAGACCTCGAAGCCGTTGAGGGTGTGTCAGGTGTCACGTCCATATTGGACGTCCCCTTGGTGCGCAGCCCACCCATTCCGCTGACAGAGATTGCGACATCTTACAAAACGCTGCGGATGGATGATGTTGATCTGGACCTTGCCAAGACCGAACTGATGGAAAGCCCTCTGTTTCGGGAGTTGCTCGTCTCTGCAGACGGTTCTGCGACCGCGATGCGGGTCAATCTGGCGTCGGATCAGTCGCTCAACCAATTGCGTCAAACCCGACAGGACCTTCGCGATATTGAGGATAAAACGTCTGAGCAGGAGGCACGCCTGAGTCAGGTTGAAGAGGACTACCGCGTTGCGAAACGCGTGTTTGCTGCGGATCAGGAGCGACTCATCAGCGATATCCGGTCCGTGCGTGATCGCTATTCTGACCAAGCAACAGTCTACTTGGCAGGCGTTCCGATGATTGCATCGGACATGATCCGCTACGTGCGCGATGACATTGCGACCTTTGGGTGGGTGTCGCTCGTCCTGATCATGCTGATCCTGTTCTTGTATTTCCGACAGTTACGATGGGTCCTTCTCCCGGTTTTCACGGCCTTGTTGGGTGTGTTGGTCACAGCCGGAATTTTGGGGCTGATCCGTCAGCCTGTCTCCGTGATCTCCGCCAATTTTGTCGCTTTGCTGATCATCTTTTCGATCTCATTCACAATGCACTTGATTGTTCGCTATCGGGAATTGTCACGCGAGCAGCCGGATGAAAGCCCGAAGTCCCTCCTAACGCTCACAATGGTCGATAAGTTCGCGCCCTGTATTTACACAGCAGTTACGACGATGGTCGCCTTTGCCTCGCTGACGGCCAGTGGGATTGTGCCCGTAGTTGATCTTGGTTGGATCATGTGTCTGGCGATGACGGTCGCTTTCGTGATGAATTACACATTCTTCCCGGCGCTCATCCATATCCTGCCGGACCAAAGGGTCGTCCCGCTGCCTGAGCGCCAACCGATCGTTACGCGTGTGTTGCGGGTTGCGTCAGTGAATGCGCCCTGGGTGGTTGTCATCGTCTCCATCTTCGCGGCGTTTGTGAGCGTGTTTGGGCTTGAGCGGTTGAGCACAGAAAGCCGTTTCATCGATTATTTCCGCAACAGCTCTGAGATCAAACAGGGTCTCGTCTTTGTTGATGAAACGCTGGGCGGGACGACCCCGATGGATGTGATTGTCAACTTCTCACCCTATGAAGATGAGAGCTTTGGCGACGATGATTTCTTCGCGGAAGAGGAAGATGCGTATCCGGAGCGCTACTGGTATACGCCTGACAAGATCGTAAAGCTTCGCGAGTTGGAAGCCTATCTGGCCACGAAGCCAGAGGTTGGCAAAATCATCTCAATCGCAACGCTCGAAGAAATCGCGCGCAGCTTTAATGATGGCGAAGCGCTCAATACGGTGGAGTTAGCGGCCATCCTCGGCCTGTTGCCTGAGGACCTGCGTCGCGAGTTTCTATTGCCCTACAGTTCTCCGCGAGATGGGATCCTGCGGATTTCGATGCGCATGAAGGAAACGGTCCCAGCCACGTCCAGGGATGCGCTCATTCAGGATATTGAGAGCTTCGCCATCAACGAGGTTGGATTTGAACCCAGAGACGTCAACGTCACTGGAATGAACGTGCTGTTTAACAACATGCTCAACCTGCTGTTCGATTCCCAGCGTTCCACGATTCAGCTCGTCTTACTGGCGACTTTCCTGATGTTGTTTGCACTGCTGCGCTCACTGCGCTTGGCCATAATTGGTGTTGTGCCGAATATTCTGTCAGCGGCTCTCGTGCTGGCCTTCATGGGCTTCATGCGCATTCCGCTCGACATTATGACCATGACGATCGCGGCAATCATCATCGGCATTGGTGTTGATGACGCGATTCACTTCCTGCACCGTTTCAAGCAAGAAAAAGCTTTGGGGCGCACTACGAAAGAAGCCGTTGACGCGAGTCATAAGAGCGTCGGTTTCGCGCTCTACTTCACCTCAGTGACCGTCATCGTCGGCTTCTCAGTATTGGGATTGTCGAACTTTATTCCGACCATTTATTTTGGACTGCTTACAGCAATGGCCATGGGGTTATCGCTCGTCGTCAATCTGGGCATATTGCCCAGTTTGCTCATGGTAATGGTGCCTGACGATAAGACGTTCGGTCCATCGAAGGCTTAGCTGCTATTGGCCTTCAATGATCTGCGGCCAGAGTTGGACAACACGCTGCAAATCTTCATTTTCCGTTTCCATCGCGCTGCGGAACTGGTTTCGGTAGGTCAGGCCAATATTGACCCCGTCCAGAATAATGTTCCGGATCAGCCACGCACCCTCATCATTCTGCGCCATATTATACTGCAACATGTAGGACGCGCCGTTTTGTGCTTCTGCGCGCATCGCCACGTTGGCGCGGTCAGGGCGTGAAGAGCTGGTCTCGACAATCGACAGGTTTTCGATTTTGGCGGCTACCAGGGCGGAGGTGTAAAGATCAACCAACGTCGCCTTGAATTCTACCTGGAAGGCCTCTCGCTGAGCCGGTGTCGCTTGGGCGTAATATTTCCCCATGACGCCACGCGAGAAACTGCTGAAGTCCAAGGCCGGATCAAGAATTTTCAATAGCTCTGCTTCGAGGACATCCGGCGCAGTCTCATAGTCAGCCCCATAAGTTCCGAC
>JBCBGR010000133.1:0-7335 GCA_038526555.1 Pseudomonadota bacterium | reverse complement strand
GGGACGCATATGCGCCTCTGGCAATTCAAACCGTGTCAGATGCGGCTCTCCATCGACCATTTCCGAGTGCGCGTCCCAAGCGAGCGCATAAGAGGCCACAGCCTCCGGATTATAATCCAGCGCACGAACGAGTGTTTCAACATGATCAGCAAAGAGCAGATCATCATTGTCCAACCAGCAGAGCCAGTCGCCGGTCGCATTGGCCGCACCATAATTGCCGCACTCGGATCGCCCTTGGCCGGGACTTTTCAGATAACGTAGCCGATCCTTCCCGACTGTCTCGGCCAGAGCCTCCACATAGTCCTTCGCCACATCCGTACGATCTTCAACAATAATATGTTCAATGTTGGGATAGGTCTGATTGAGCACACTCGCGATCGCATTGCGAACATGCTGCAAACTGTCCCCATGGGTGCGTGTAATAATTGAGACGCGCGGCAGGTCCTTATCAGCTTTTGAGAAAGGACGACGGATGACGTCTACGCCTTGGCGGGTCACACCATAGTCAAATTCGTTGAAAGGGAACACCGCACCTGAGCTTCGTAAGGCTCGCTTTGAAGGACAGCGACGCCAGAAATGCCAGCGCTCACGCGAGACAATCTCTGTTACATCCTCAAAGGCCTTTGCCCGATCTGGATCGGTTTCATTGCGTTTGACGGCATGAAGCAGCGCTTCGCCGGCGGCCGCATCTCCCTTGCTGCCATAGCGATAGCGCAAAAGAATATTGGCGGCCGTTGATCCTGACAGTTGGTGCGGACGCAGACTTGTGTCTTCCAGATCGACATAATGTTCGATAACCGCTTCAGGAACGTAACGCAGAATGTATCCGCTCGCTCTTAATCGGTAAGAGAGTTCAACATCTTCGCCGTACATGAAGATTTTAGGATCATAGCCGCCCACATCCAGATAGGCTGCACGCCGGAAGAGCACACACGCATGCGCGTTCCAGTTCGTCTCCAACGTCACCGGGTCATAATATTTGGGATGCTCGTAAGGCGTCTGCCGGAATTCCCAACAACCCACTTCGGACTGATCTTTCAGGGCAAACTCGACGCACTGACGCAACGATTCTGGATAGAAGGAGACATCGACATTGGTCACAAGGACGAAGTCATCTTTGGACTTTCGGATCGCCCAGTCATTGCCCATGCCATAACCCAGATTGGGTCTCTGGCTCAGGATGGCGTCTTTAAGCTGACCTCCGCGGGATTTCTGGAAAGCCTTGATCTGATCAATCGTGTCATCTGTGGACCCATTATCCACCATATGGAGCGTGACTTTCTCCAAAGGATAATCCAGCGCCATCAAAGAGCTGAAAAAGCCCTCCAGCCAGCGCGAGGCATTATAGGTGACTGCGCTAATCGTCAGAGATGGCAGGGCTGAGTCAGAACAGGCCTCATCTCGCAGAAGAAATGAACCCGAATCCAACACCTCTGACCGCCGCGCCATGAGCGCGTTGCGGGCCTCACGAATGGCCGGTGATCGCGACGCATCAAGTGCGCTCGGAAGATCAGCATTACGCATCGAATCGCGCAGACGTTCGCCGGCCAGCAACTTGAAAGCGACACGACTTTTATTACGCCAAAGCTGCGCGAACCGCCTCAACGGCGCGGTGAGACGCCACGAGGTGGACCCGTAGATCTCATGCGTCAGATTTTCGAAATGGTCCGAACGCGCTTTGGCATAGGCCAGCTCTGTTTCGACCCGATGCAGCCGCTCGCCTCGCAAGCGGTTATTCTCGGCGATCGTCTCGAACTCGATAACTGCCCGCTGCGCATAATCCGCGGCGCGCTCGACCCGGACATCATCCGAGACACTGTGAACCTCGTCGAGCGAGACACCCAGCATATGGGGGAAGGTCGCTTCGATGACGCCAATCGCTTTGCTGTGAACCTGGTCAAGCTGGCTTAGCTTTGAGCGTGTGTCTTGCAATTCACGCTCCATCGGCACGCGCGCACTCTCAAGTCTGGCGATTTCAGCGTGTAAGGCCTCAAGATCGCTCTGCTGCGATGCAATGACATCTTCGAGTCGCTGCGTCAGAAAAGCTTCGCGACTTTGGAACTCCGCACGCAATGTCTCAATCGTGGCCTCGGCTTTTCCCAGATCCACCTGCAGCGTGTGAATGGAGGCGAGATCACGACCTTCATTCTCGCGATTGGCCTTGAGCGTATCCGTAATATCACGCTCCAGCTTCTGCGTATGAGCAGTCGCTTCTGAGAGTTGCGCCTTAACGTCGGTCAGCTGAGCTGTGGCGTCTGTCAGCTCCTGCTCAAATAGCTCAGCCTCTTTTTGGTGCCGTCGCACCTCAAGACGCAAATCATGGAGCGCCCGAGATGATTGGGACAGATCATCATTCAGCTTATGAAGACGATCCAGATCATTAGAGGACAACTCACCATCAGTCGAAGCTCTCAAAATCTCATAAACGGGCCGGACCCAGTCTTTGTAATAACTGGGCGCGCCAGACCAAGAGACGACCTGATGATGTCTGAGGTCGGGCGAGGCGAATTGGTTAGCATTCTTCGCAAATGCGTTATCCTCGATTTCCAAATCGAAATACGCGAACAGACCCCGAATAGTGGCCTCCGGTTCCGCCAATACATCTGAATAGGTGACGATTTTATGGGGCTGATCCGCGAGCCCTAGTTCTACTTCCAGCACATAACGGAGCCAGTAAAGCCCGCTAAACCGATCAGAAATCTCGTCTCGCGATTCGAGTGATCGTGCCACTTCAATCGGATGCCGCACTGCATGAACGGGACATATGCGGTAACCCAGCTCTGTCAGGGCTTGCAGGGTCGGCCCCACAAAACGAGAGGCGCGTGGCTCTTTCAAAACGATGAGCGGTTCGTCTTTATAATCATCCCGAATAAGAAACTTGAGCTGGTCCACATAGCGCCGCTCTTGTTTGGGCGACATGTCAATGTCGCGAAAATCATCCCAGGACTGACCGAGCTCCTCGAGAACCTCGTCATTATATTCCGCCATGCGGCGCGGTTCCCAGTGACCGGACTGGTTACTGTCACTCGCGCCAATGATCGATTCTGGAAGCGCTGCACCGGCAAAGTTGCACAGTTTCGCTAATAGCGAGGTCCCGCTGCGGTGCATCCCAAAGATGACCAGGCACGTCTTATCCGGCGCTTGTCCTTGCATAAATCCTTGTTGTGAGCGTCCCTCTTACAATGCACCCCAGCGCATTCTTGATCGCGCTCTAACACTCTAAACAGTTTCGCTCAAATAAACTGATCAGGGTCAGTACGCTATGTCTTGAAAAGAAGAGTTTAGATGTTCTCTCTATTGAACGCCAAAGGCGCCGAGGGTTTTCAGCGCGATACTAAACCCGACTTCCGTGTCATTGATCAGAATGTTGGTCGAATTGTTCCGGCGGACAAAAAGCTCCAGCAGCGTACAATCATCTTCCCAGCGAAGCGCCCCGCGTTGTGTCCGGAGCTCACCGCGACCTAAATCGTAGCTGACATTATAACGCGCCGACCAACTATTCGACGGACGGAAGGCCAAGCCCCCTGTCACCACTTCCTGCACCGCATCATCTTCGAGCAAGGCATCGGCCGTATTATCATTCAGGCGATAATAGCGGGTCACGCCGCGCAGCTTCCAGACATTGAATCGGAGCTCCGCATCAATGCGTGAGATATCACCCGCTTGCGGATCATAACGGAACAGCGTCCGGCCATCGACCCACCCGCCAAGGTTCAACCCGACTTCCGCGATATAATCCGGCTCGTCATCCGCCAGACCAGACTGCCGACCAAAGGGATTGGTCACTTCATCAGCAAAACTGCGACCGCCAAAGAGGGACACATAACTATCGCGATTATTCATCGTCCAGTGAGCCGAGATCGACGCCCCCACATCGACGCGGCGGCCTTCTTCGAAGAAATCAAAGCCGTCAGCCTTGTTATTTTCAAACAAGAGCGCGCCGTCCAGATCAGGGGAGCTGCCATCTTCCAGAACGGACAAACCATCGACAGGATCGATGAAATTCTCAAGCTCAGCATCGCCAAAGCTTTGCGTCAGCTGAATACGCGGCTCGATGATAAAGTTGACGTTCTTCCCGTAGCGGACAAACGGATAGCGCATATCCACGCCCGCCTGACCAATGCCCCGGCTAAAGGAAATCGGCGTGTCATTCTCCGTCTGTAGGTCATAATTATCAATCCGACCCCAGGCGAAGGGTTTAACTTCCAACCCGCCCGGCACAATCCAGGTTTTGGCATATTCCGCACCGACAGATCCGCGACCATAATCATTACCGTCCTGGCGCGTTAGATAAGACAGGTTGCCGAAGGCGCGAACACGCCCACCAACTAGCGGATCATTGATATAATATTCGCCGTTGATGACCGGAGCGATGACAGGGAGCTGATCATCAATATCCGCACCAACCCGCAAAAGATTGGTGGTCGGGTTTCGCACGATCTGGCTCGAAAGGCTCTGGAACTGGGCCGCATAAATCGAAAAGCGGTAATTATTGCCCTGCCCCGCCAGGAAGGCCTGACTTGTGTTCGTACGCGGCTGGTCTTGAATTAATCCGCTCGACCGGAACCGATTGCGCAATCCATAGCGATCCCGATAGGCATCATCCGTCTGGTACATGGCCGTATAGCCATAATGCCATTCGTTTGACGGCTTAAAATAGCCGTCCAGAAAAAGATGTCCGGAGACTTGCGCGCCGTCTTCAGCGTTAGCTGGGTCTTCGAACAGGCTTGGATCATCCAGCGGGTTGCCATCATCATCGAACGGCGTCCCGTAGGTGATCGAGCTGTCCATGCTCACTTCACCGGTCGCGAACTTCCGCCGTCCCGTCACACTCAGTAGCGGGTTGACCTGCGAGTAAAGGCGGGGCGTGATCGTTAGCTCAGAATAATCATCAATGGCCCAATAATAGGGCTGACCGTAACCCGCCCCGCGTGCCTGAGAGAGGTTTAAAATCGGAAAGAGAAGTCCAGAGGCGCGGTCCTGTGTCGGGTCTGGATGCGCCAGATAGGGGGAGTAAAAAACCGGGATGCCAAAAACTTCCAGAACAGCATCGCGGTAGCGGATCGTTCGCGAATCTTTGTCCTGACGCAAACGACGCGCTTTCACCTGCCAGGTAGGTTTTTTGACGTCTCCTTCAGAGTCCCGACAGATCTCACAGGCCGTATAGACGACACTGTAAAACTCCATCTCCCCTTGTTCGTCGCGGGCGACAAAGCGTGCAGCGGTATTGGCCCCACTCGCCAGACGCGCTGTGAAGTTCGTCGCAGTCCCGGCCTCCAGCCGATCAGATAGTTCGATCCTGTCCGCATATTGCAAATTGCCGCCAGCCTCGATAAGCACGACATTACCAGACGCCAGAACCACACCCGTATTCAGATCATAATCGACCCGTTCAGCGCGAAGAGTCCGGTCCTCATACCGTCCCTCGACTTCGCCAATGGCAGTGAGGATCCCGTTCTCTTCATCACTGATGACTTCATCGGCTTCAAGATAGAAGAGATCAGGATCTTGGAACGGACTGTCCGGCGCGAGGTCCAGGTCCCGCGAGGAATCTGAGGTAGCAGCGCCGATCTGCGCCCAAGCCACTGGGTTGACCGGGAGCGTAGCCAGTAAGGCACCTGTCAAAACCATCAGGGACGCACGCGACATTAATCGCGCGGCAGACAGTGTCGTTTTTGCCCTGGCTTCAACCATAATGGCGTATGCCCCCTTCAGTCCTGAGACTCCTTTAACAGAGTCACATTTGGCTTCCGTCTATCCGCAAGATCGGGCCCGGTCCATCACTACATTCTTGATTATCCCTCATATCCCAGCAAGCCGGAGCGGGGTGTGCAAAGAAAAGTTTAATCAAGGGCGCAAACCCACCGGGCCTTAGGGTGTCGTGATAGGATTCGGTCGCGCCAGTTTGTGACCTGAGGCTTCGCAACAAGGGCAACAATACAGCCACCAAAGCCCCCACCTGTCATACGCGCACCGAGTGCCTCTTGCGTGACAGAATCAGCGACAAGGTCATCAATCTCTGGCGTGGTGATTTCAAAGTCATCGCGCATGGACACGTGGCTTTCGATCATGAGCGTTCCAAAGGTTTCAAAGTCTGAGGTCTGCAGCGCTTTAGCGGCAGCAACTGTCCGCGAATGCTCACTGACACAATGATGAGTGCGACGGCGCACAACCGGGTCTGTCATCTGATCCAAATCACAGAGAGTGGCCCGGCATAAATCCTCTCGTCCCAGAATCTGCTTCGCCTGATCGCACTCTTCTTTGCGTTCTTTATAGCGTCCTTCGGACAAGCGACGATGCACACCGGAATGGAGCACGGCGAAGACAGGGTCTTCTGGCAGTCGCAAAATTTGCTGATCAAGGGTCAGTGTATCCAGGTACAGCGCATGATCAGTTGGTGCTGTGGCAATCACCATCTGATCCATGATCCCACACGGCACGCCAATAAAATCTGTTTCGACCTTTCGGGCCAACATGGCCAGATCTGAGTCTGGCAGATTAGCGCCCGCTAAATGCCGAAAGCTTTTCAACAGCCCCACAATCACAGCGGATGACGACGATAGACCAGACCCAACAGGCAATGTGGATTGTACGGCTACAGTCACCCCGCCATCCAACCAGCCTTGCGCGCGCGCCTCAGCCACTGCGCCCACAACATAATCAGACCAATGGCCAGAAGCCGTTTCGTCAATGGTCCGATCCGCGCGATCGTCAAACCCGTCAGAGAGGACTTGCACCCGATCATCATTGCGACGTGACATCGCGATCTGAACCCCCAAGGGGAGAACGGCAGGCAAGACAGCGCCGCCATTATAGTCCGTATGTTCCCCAATGAGGTTCACGCGACCCGGTGAGAAATGGATGTATTCAGGGGCGTGTCCGAACTGAGACTGAAAAAGCGCGCTAATCTCCATTACAGCGCTCGCAAAGTCTGGGCCGCAAATTCCGGCATCACATCGACCGTGAATACGCCTGTATGCTGTTCCACACTCGCCAAATGTTTCACCCGCCCCGGCGCGCGGAGCAACGGATAGAAACGCGCCGTGAATTGCCAATCTGACACAGACTGCGGCGCCGCATGAAGACCCAGCATATAGGCGGTCGGGCCTTGAAAATATTCATCATAACGGCGAGTCAAATCACCGAGCAGATGGGCGAACCCATCGGCTTCCGTCGCATTAAAATCCCAAGGGCCGTGAACAGGGCGGTCTGGTACAATCCAGACTTCAAAGGGAAAGCGCGCATAGGGTGGACAGACTGCGCGATGGCCGCCCGCAGAACAGACATTATAATCGTCCCATGCTTTCGCTTCAGTTGCCAGATCATACCCGTCCG
>JBCBGR010000132.1:0-7342 GCA_038526555.1 Pseudomonadota bacterium | reverse complement strand
TTCGAGACGGATCGATGGCGATGAAGGTCTCACGAATTCCGCTATTGTCGTTACCGCTTGCAACCGACAGGTTCAGGTTTGCGATATGGTCTTGGAAAGCCCCGGCTTGCGGGGCCCATGTTAAGTTCAGGCTCGCTTCGGGTCCTGAATTTCGCAGGAATACGTCTTCAGTTCGATCTTCGATCAGCGCGCCAAAACCATCAAAGAACTGCTCAACAGAGTCCTCTGTGAGATTGAACTGGTTCGCTTCAAGAGCAAGCACAAAGCTCAGATCGCCGCGCTCCCCAGAGAGGCTGACTTCGCCTTCCAAAAGTTGAGGTTCTGCACCTTCTTCAAACCGAGCCGCGTAACGCCATTGGCCAGACAGATCGGTCGAACGTATAACGATGTCAGCGACTTGGCCTGAAAGCCCCGGAATATCCAGCGTGTCCCCATCAAGGATTTCGATGCGGATAACGGTGTTCGCTGGAATGCGGGACAGAATTTCCCGTGCACTCTGATTTTTTGTTGAGGGTCGTCGCCCATTGATCAGGAAGTTGGTATCTGCTTCCCCAAATCCTCGTTCTGAGTCACCCGTCCGAAGTGAAAACCCAGGTACACGGACAAGCATGTCGAGAGCTGTAACAGGTTGGAACTGATCGAAGAAACCAGGACTGTAAGTCTCAATCTGACCCTGTGCCTGAGTCGCAGTGATAGGGGCTACAGCGCCAGTTTGCGCATAAGCTGATACAGGTGCCAACAGCACTATGGCTGAAATCAACATATGTCGATAGATCACCTTGGCCCCCCAATTTGGACGATGCAGTATGTCGTCAGTTGCTAACCCTGCATTCACCCATCAATGCGGGCTGGCCTACGCCAAAAGGGTTGGGAGCCTCTATCCTGCGCAAGTCCGGGGGTCCAGACTTGATCGACGGAAACACTTAAAATGTATCAAATATGTAACAGTCGCCTAAGCAAGGCTTTCGACCGATGCCGTGCCAATATTTAGCGGTTCTCTCTGGACGGGGTTATCCAAGCGCTGCTGAATAAGGTCGAAAGCCTCTCCAGGGGACGTCGCTGTCAGAACATCTTTCGCCATCGATTCAGGAGAAAAACCTTCCTCAATCAGATGTTTGAACTCTCGTATGAGCCCGTCCCAATAACCCGTATCTGACAGAAAGAGAATCGGTTTTTCGTGCAGGTTCAGCCGTTGCCAAGACAGGACTTCGATCGCTTCTTCGAGTGTTCCTATGCCGCCCGGCAGGACGATGAAAGCGTCAGCTTCTCTATACATACGGATCTTGCGGGCATGCATATCCTCGACGATCTCATGATCAATCTCGGGCAGTAGGGCTTCGGCTTCTTTCAGAACATCGGGAATAACGCCCAGAACAGCAGCACCATTCCCAAAAGCTGTGCGCGCGACCGCGCCCATCAATCCTAAGCCGCCGCCCCCATAGACGAGTCTTAAATCTCTATCGGCAATGGCTTGGCCCAAGCGCTCTGCAAGGGCCAAGTGTGCTGGGTTTTTGCCAGGTGAGGATCCGCAGAAAACAGCTACAGATGTGAGTGTTTTCGTCTTGTGATCCATGTGCGGTCTTCACTTATCTTTGCGGCAGAATGTAGGCATGGTACGGTCTGTGCCTTGCGTCTCCAAACGGAAATTGGGTGGCAGGCTGTAGAAGATTAGCGAGGAGCATTAATGAAAAGCCGTCGGATTATCGGAATGATAGGCGGTGGATTTATTTTGGCCCTTATCCTGTTCGCAGCTGTCAGCCTCAGCGGAGGCGGGAACACTATTGACCCGGCGCAGGACGCGATCACAGAAGGCGTTGCGGCCTCACTCATACCTGTGACCTTTACCCAAATATCGGAAACGCAAGCCGATGGACAACGATCTCTGCGTCTCTCTGGGATTGCAGAACCTGGGTCGGTTGTTGCGCTTTTGGATCGCGGTGAAACTGTCCGTCAGGTCCGCTCCACACCGCAAGGTGTATGGTCGGCGATTATTGATATTACTGATCCGGGCATGGCGATTGAGGCCATCCTTTTTGACAATAGTGAAGATGATCCCGCCGTTTCAGAGGAAGCGGCAGTGACCAGCATCAGAGGGATTGAGACCATCTTTCGAATCGAGCAACCGGGGGAATTATACGCTGATCAACCTGCGCTGATCATGGTGGGTGTTCCCGGATCGCCCACGCGGCTAATCCAGAGTCCCTTTTCAGGTGTGCCGACGGAAGGTCCTTTATCCCTTAGTGTGATCGACTATGATGATAATGGGGGCGTCATCATCTCTGGCGTATCATCGGCCCCTGGTCGCGTTCGGCTTTATGCTTCGAATGCCGCGATTGGTGAGACGCGTGTCGGGGCGGATGGGCGTTGGACCTATATTGCGAGTTCCGTAATGCCGATTGGTGAATATACAATCCGGGCTGAACTGCTGACAGACGGGCAAAGCGACCCCGTCGTGGCGGTCCCATTCGAAAGGCTGCCACCTCTTCCAGATACAGGATCAGATGATGGCGCGCTCTCCGTGTCTTTTTCCTCTTATCGATGGCAAGTCCGCCGTTCGCTTATTGGCGGCGGAACCCAAAGTGCCGTCATCTTCGCACCAGAATAGAGGTTGAGGCGCGCTATTCGGCGGGTCTCATTGCGGTCGCTTCGGGATTAGACGATCGACCTATCCATTTTTTCAGTCGCTGTTTCCACACATAAGGTGCGGCCAAAAGCGCGGGCGTTAGGAAGAGTGTCAGCACTGTTGCAAAAGACAGGCCGCAGACAAGGGCGTAGGATAGAGGTTTCCAGATATCGGATGTCCCTGATCCCCGTGGGTCAAACTGTCCCGTTGTGACATCTGCATCAAACCCGATGACGAGCGGCATCAGTCCAACCACGGTCGTGATTGTGGTCAAAACGACGGGCCGCAGGCGTTGCGCGGCTGTGCGGATTGCAGCGTCAACGGGATCAGAGCCTCGTTGCAATAAGCGCTGATAAGTATCGATCAGAACAATATTATTGTTCACCACAATGCCCATTAAGGCGATAACACCAGTCATCGTCAGAACCATGGAGACATAGGGGTAGAAAATCAGCCCAAGCAAAACCCCGAAGACCGATAGAATAACGGCGGATAGCGTCAGGACGACATGGTAGAAGCTATTGAACTGCAGAAGCAGAATAACGCTCATCATGAACAGAATAGCGGCCAAGGCAGCCATTCCAAAAGCGGCGGCCTCCGCATTTTCTTCCTGTTGGCCCAGGAAACGCCAGTTCACTTCGTCTGGTAGCGGTGCTTCTGTTGAGAGCCACTCTCTTAGTTCTTCAACCTGAACATTGGGTGCAAACCCGTCCGCTGTATTGGCTTTCACTTCAAAAACAGCGGCCTGATTACGACGCAAAATGCTGTCTTCACGTGGTTTGGCTCTGCGTTCCACAACAGAGGCGAGAGGAATAGACCCTTGCATTGTCTGGATGCGTAAATCGTCGAGCGCGCGAATATCACGGCTCGCCTCAGGTAACCGAATGCGAATATCGACCTCTTCGTCACTATCGAGCGGACGGTAATAGCCGACCAGCGCCCCTTCCGTCACAAACTGAACCGTTTGGCCGATACGGTTCACATCCAAACCGAGACGTCCGGCCTCTTCCCGGTCGACATTCAGCTCCCACTCCACACCCGGCAGGGGCAGCGTGTTTTCAATATCGATGACGCCGTCCATTTGCTGGAGATACTGCTCAGCGATGCGTGTAGCTTCAGCAACGCGTGCGCGGTCACGTCCGCTAAATTCGATACCAATGTCTTTGCCAATCGGTGGGCCGTTACCGGCCGCTGTGACTTCCGGGATGACGCCTGGCATATCGGCGATGGCCGCGCGGATATCGTCCATGATCACCAGCACACCGCGGCGATCGCCAAAGTCCTCCAGTTGGAAGAAAATTTTTACGACGGCGTCACCCGGTTCGTCAGCGATCCCGTCCATTTGCGCGCCACCACCACCGAGTGACCCTGCTACAGAGTAGACCCCTTCAATGCCTTCGATCTGTGCGGCATTCAGGCGCCGTTCGACTTCGAGCGCCAGTTCCAGTTTGGCTTCAGGTGTCGAGTTTCCGCGCGCGCGAATATAGGCATAGACTTGATCAGAGGGTGTTTGGGTGAAGAACTCAACGGGCTTTGGGGGAGGGCCACTCATGGAGGCCCCGAAGCTCATCACGATTATCCCGCAGAGGACAATCACCCCGGCCAACAAGACCAGTGGGAAATGGATGACACGTTTGACGATGCGAACGTAGACGCCCGTGAGTCCTTTAAGTTTTGTTGGATCACCGCCTTCGCCGGCCAGCGCCAGCGCCTGATCAGAAATTTCCTTGGCTGGTGTACGGCTGAACCGCTCTCTTATGCCTCCCGCCAAAGCGCCGACGGTCGGCAAAAATATCAATGCCATCAGGACTGAGGCACTCAGCACGTAAATCATGGTCAGCGGGAAATAGGCCATGAATTTGCCCGTGATCGTCTCCCAGAACAGGAGAGGCAGGAAGGCGGCCAAGGTTGTCGCTGTCGAGCTGATAATCGGCCAGAACATGCGTTCTCCCGCCATCTGGTAAGCTTCCTTGGCCTTGAAGCCTTCCGAGAGTTTGCGGTCCGCATATTCAATGATGACGATGGCACTATCGACGAGAACACCCACAGAGAGGATGAGTCCGAACAGGATCATCATATTAATCGTCTCGCCCTGAACCCACATGATGAAGAGGGAGATGAGGAAAGACCCGGGAATGGCGAAGCCGACAAAGAGAGCTGAGCGCAAGCCCAAGGCGATCAAGCAGACAATAAAGACCAGCAGGATTGCGTTGATGATCGAGCTGGAAAGAGAGCTGACCATGTCCAGAATGTAGCGGGACTTATCCTGACTAAATTCAATCTGAATGGTCTGCGGGAAGCTCTCACTATTCTGATAGTCGCTGACGACTTCGCGTACAGACCTGATCGTATCGAGAATGTTTTCGCCAGAGCGTTTCCGAATTTCAAGAGAAACCGACTTGTTACTATTATATCGGGCGTAAGACTGCGCGTCCTTGTAAGTCCGCCGCACGACGGCGATATCTGACATACGAACAACAGCGCCGTTGGCATCAGACCGCACAACAAGATTGGCCAGATCATCCGTGTCTTCGATCAGACCGGGCAGCTTGACGTTAAACTGGCCATTCGTTGTTTCCAGCGCTCCCGCCGTGATCAATGAGTTATTGCGCGAGACCGCTAAAGCGAGCTCATCAAACGTAATGCCAGCACTTTCCAAAAGTGTCGGGTCGACAACAGCTTCCAGCAAGTCTGTTCGCTCGCCACTAATGTCCGCGCCGAGAACAGCTGGGATACTTTCGATCCGTTGCTGCAACTCTTTGGCTGTATTCTGGAGTGTGCGCTCCGGCACGTTGCCGAGCAAGTTCACCACAAAAATCGGCATAGAGGAGGTGTCCACCTCTTCCACAATCGGCTCTTTGGCCTCTTCGGGGAATTCGGCACGCGCGCGATCAACAGCTTCCTGCACGTCGAGCACCGCCTGATCCTGATCGAATGAGGCTTCGAATTCCAGAATGATATAGGCCACATTGTTCGCCGCCACCGCGTCCATCTGTTTCAGCCCATCGATGGATTTCAGTTCCGTTTCCATCGGTCGGACGAGCAGCCGTTCGGCGTCTGCGGGTGATACGCCGGGCAGCACGACACGCACGTTGACGAAGGGAACGGGAATATCCGGTTCCGCGTCGAGCGGCAGCGAGTTGATCGCCACCAATCCGCCCATAATTATAAAGAGCAGGATACCAATCGTAACCCGCCAGGCCTTTATGGCATGTCCGACAATGGCTTCCATGGGGCGCTAATCCAACCGTCTATCTGTTGAGATGCTTGCGACGGCCCCTTGGTCTGCTGCGCCTTCGGGCTTGGGGTTCACTTCTGTGTCGACGGAGACATAGTCCTGCCCCTCAATTATAATACGCGTGCGCTCTGGCAGTCCTGCGACCCAGAGACCGCTGCGTGTTTCATCCACTTGCTGGATCGCCGCGAATTGCACACGGTTCAGTCCGTCGAGGTAGCGCACACCTGTCACGCCATCATCGTTCAGCGTGAGGATGCCCGACGGGATCAGGCTGGCCATGGTTTCACCAATGGTCAGACCCAGCGTGGCAGAAACACCCGCTTTCAGAACACCGTCCGGATTGGGAAGCGTTGTTTCCATCTGGAAGGTGCGCGTCGCAGGGTTTGCCACAGATTCGATGAAGGAGACTGTGCCGGTCACTGTTTGACCTGTGGCCAGCGTGACATCGACGTCTTGGCCCATCTTCACTTGTCCGACTTGCGTCTCGGTGAGTTCCGCTTCCAGCTTGAGCGGGTTGAGCTCCACAATCGTCGCGCAGGCCTGTCCGGGGGAGAGGTAATCCCCCACTTCCGCCATGCGCGCTTCGTAAATACCGGAGAAAGGCGCGCGGAGCACGACATTGCTGCGTTCGATCTGGGCTTGTTTCAGCGAGGCTCGCGCAGCGTCCACCGCCGCGCGGTCACCATTCAGCGCCGTCGGCGCGCGAAAGCCGCGTTCGACGAGGGTTTCTGTCGCGGCCAGATCAGCTTTCGCTTTCGCCAGTTGCGCCTGCGCCTGTTCAACCATGGCTTGGCGCGCATCCACTTCTTGACGACAGATCACATCCCCGCGCTGAACGTAAGATCCTTCGCTGATCGGGGTGGAGGCGAGGGAACTAGGGGTCTTGGCTTTCACGTCCACACGACGGTTCGGCTCTGTTCGCCCATATTGAACCAAGCGGATCGGGTGCACTTCCGCCGTAACCGAACGGACGACGACGGTCGGCAGTGCCGGAGCCTCGGCATTCGCGCGTTCGCGCACATCGTCGTAAATGTTGCTGTCATCGCCGGATGAGCCAATGGCGAACCAGACGACAAAAGCGGCGACGGCGACACCGGCAACCAAATAAGATGATTTCAGTTTCATAACAGTCTTCTTACGCGCCTCAGTTGAGAAGGGACGCTTAAAACAAAGCCATGCGCAGCTCTATGATGCCTTCATTCCTGAATGAAATCGCTCACGCAACGCCGATTTCTGCAAGTCGTGATCTCATTATCGCATAAGTATGATCCTTTTAAGGCAAACAGCCTCAAAACCGTTGAAATAAGGTTGCGGAGCGGACTATGCCTCGTCAGGTTGCGACCGCGCAAAGGCCTGCACAAAAGACAGGCATAATCAGAGGGTTCCGTCAGTCACGACCGGTGCTGACGGACACACAAGAAGGGTCTTTCATGAGCTCCATCCTCGATCAACTCAACGATCGCCGAGAAACGGCCCGGCTG
>JBCBGR010000131.1:0-7371 GCA_038526555.1 Pseudomonadota bacterium | reverse complement strand
CCCGCATTTGGCCCAATGTCATCAAGGTTTGCGTAAACAGGGACAGACGACCTGAACGAATATTGGCCACGACCAGAAGTAGCGTTGCTGTCCCTGTTTACGCAAACCTTGATGACATTGGGCCAAATGCGGGCCTTAACGCCGTCAACATGGTTGATTGAAAGCCAAGTCGACGCAGAGAATGCGAAAGCTATCCTCTCGCCGGCTCTGGCATCATCAGATAGTTTGCTGGTCCTTGATGCGTCAGAGGCCATGTTTGCCAGCTATAATCTGGGCGTCGACGGTGACGGTACTGCACTTGCGCCACGGACCGCGAACACGACGGGGCGTCTATTCGGGCGCTAGTCGAGGCGTTTCAGGCCTTTAGCGAAACGCTGGGCGTTTGACACATAGACTTGGGCGTTCAGCTTGAGCATTTGCGCTTCCGCCTCGCCTAGGGTTTTCATCACTTTACCCGGCGCGCCGACAACGAGGCTGTTCGGTGGAATGACCTTGTTCTCTGTGATCAAGGCATGCGCACCAACAATTGAACCTGCACCAATCTTGGCACCGTTCAGCACCGTCGCACCGATCCCAATTAGGCACCCATGTCCGATAGTGCAGCCATGAAGCATGGCTTGGTGCCCGACTATGACGTCTTCGCCAATTGTCAGCGGCTGGCCCGGATCTGAGTGAAGCACAGCATTATCCTGGACATTTGACCGCGCCCCGACTGTTATCGGCTCATTATCGCCACGCATGACAGCCCCGAACCAGACCGAGCTGTTTTCCGCCATGATGATGTTGCCAATCACGGAGGCTGTCTCCGCGACCCAGACGCTGTCGTGAAGGTCAGGGCGAATATCGTCGAGCGAAAAGATGGCCATTAGCCGTCGAGGTCCTGTTGCAGGATCGAGATATTCAGATCGTATGAAATATCGTTCGGATCTTCGTCATCGATGTAGAGTAATCCGAGAATTTCCTCATCGAGATAGACTTCGACACTGTCCTGCACCTTACGGGGCGCCAGACGAATCGCATCCGTTTTGAAACGCGCGCAAAGGTAATCGCGCACAGATTTCATCTGTTCAGGAGACATAACTTATAATCCTTGATCCATAGCGGCGGCCGGATCCCCACAGGATCCGCCGACAGGTTTCGCAGGCACACCTGCGACAGTACAATTTTCCGGGACAGGCTTCAGAACGACCGATCCAGCCGCAATCTTGGCCCCATCACCAATTCTAATATTGCCGAGAATAGAGGCATTCGCGCCAATGAGAACGCGATCACCAATCTTGGGGTGCCGATCTTCGTCTGATTTCCCGGTGCCTCCGAGTGTCACGCCTTGCAGGATGGAACAATCATCACCCATACGCGCCGTTTCACCCATCACAAAGCCCGTCGCATGGTCCAGCATGATCCCGCAGCCGATCTGAGCTGCTGGGTTGATATCGACGCCGAACAGTTCACTGCTTCTGGACTGCAGGTGGAACGCGAGGAGATCCCGCCCGGCTTCGTACAGTGCATGCGCAAAGCGGTGTGTTTGGATCGCCAAGAAGCCTTTGAAGTAGAGGAAGCATTGCAGGTGGGAGTGGCAAGCGGGGTCGCGTTGCTCGACGGCTTGAAGGTCTCTCGCCACGCAGGGGACCATAGACGGGTCTGTTTCCAGAGCCTCTGACAGAACTTTTCGAAGCTTTAGCGCCGAGAAGTCATTACTTGAGAGTTTCTCAGAGAGATGATTGACCAAAGCAGACCCAAGATCCTTCTGGTCCAGTATGGTCGCGTGCAAGAGTGAAGAGAGCGCAACTTCTTTGACCGCGTAGGAAGCCGCTTCGTGTTTCAATTCAGACCAGACGCAAACATCATCCGCATCAGCACAAACGAGATTAACTTGTGACATAAGCTCAGATACCGAACGGTGGACGTGATTGAAAGCCTTAAGGCCGCATGATCGCTAAACCGTTATTTGAGGCTAACCCCGCCCTCTGTACGGTGGAACACCTTGATCCGGTATCCACAATCCTTCTGGTGCTTTGCCGTACTGGTAGAACACATCAATCGGAATACCGCCGCGCGGATACCAATAGCCGCCAATACGGAGCCACTTCGGCGCAATTTCCTTGACCAGACGTTGGCCAATCCCTGTTGTACAAGCTTCATGAAAATCGCCATGATTTCTAAAGCTTCCGAGGAAAAGTTTGAATGCTTTACTCTCCACAATCCATTCATCCGGGCAATAATCGACGACCAGATGCGCGAAGTCCGGCTGTCCGGTGACCGGACAGATGGAGGTGAACTCCGGGGCAACGAGACGGACCATGTAGGGTTCGTCACACGGGTTAAGTACGCGTTCCAATTCTGCCTCATCCGGCGAATTAGGCAGTGGCGTCATAGTGCCGAGTTGATCCAGTTTCTCATATCCACTCATGCGCCGCGCTCTATCTGTCTGCATCTTCCGCGTCCAGTATGAGCTGCAATGCAGATCAGAGGTTTTTTGGTCCGATAATACCAAAAATTCATGTCGATCACGCTTTCGCGTCTTTTTTGAAGACTGATCCCCCTTTAAACCGTATCTAAATTACCTACATAGCTCGGTCAGGAGGAAATCCATGTCTGATACAAAAACGATGACCCGTCGCGAGACGACATCAGCCAAAGCGTCCGGAAACACAGGCGGCCTGTCCGTCTCTCTGTCTCCAGAACAGGGCTTAAACCGCTATCTCCAGGAAATTCGGAAATTTCCGATGCTGGAAAAGAACGAAGAGTTCATGCTGGCCAAACGCTGGGCAGAGGATGGCGACACAAAAGCCGCTGAGAAAATGGTGACATCGCACCTGCGTCTCGTGGCGAAGATTGCCATGGGCTACCGTGGCTATGGCCTGCCGATCGGCGAAGTCATTTCCGAAGGCAATGTCGGTCTGATGCAGGCGGTCAAGAAGTTCGACCCCGATAAAGGCTTCCGCTTGTCCACTTACGCCATGTGGTGGATCCGTGCCGCCATTCAGGAATATGTGCTGCGATCCTGGTCTCTCGTAAAGATGGGCACAACCGCTGCGCAGAAGAAACTTTTCTTCAATCTCAGACGGTTGAAGGGCGAAATGAAAGCCATTGAAGATGGTGATCTGAAACCTGAAGACGTCACGAAGATCGCCACCACGCTTGGCGTAAAGGAAGAAGAAGTCACCTCCATGAACCGGCGTATGCTGGGCGGTGGTGATGCCTCTCTGAATGTTCAAATTGGTGCTGAAGATGGGTCCACGCAATGGCAGGACTGGCTGGAAGATGACAGCGATAGTCAGGAGTCTGTACTCGCGGACGACCAGGAACATGACGCACGAATGGACCTGCTTCGTGATGCCATGGCCGACCTGAACGACCGGGAGCGTGATATTTTCACACGCCGTCGTCTCTCAGAGTCACCGCTGACACTTGAAGAGTTGGCGAAGGTTTACGGGGTGTCACGCGAGCGCATTCGCCAAATCGAAGCGCGCGCCTTTGAGAAGGTTCAGAAAGCGATGGTCTCTGCAGCCGGGAAAGCGGGCTTGATCGAAGCGGAGTAAATTCGAATCAAAAGAAGTAATAAGGCGGCCAGTTGAGGCCGCCTTTTCTTTATGTCACGACAGTGGTCTTATTGATCTCACGCGGTTTCAGCGTGACAATTTCCTCTGCGATTGTCGGGTGAACCGCGCAAGTCGCGTCGAAATCAGCCTTGGTCAGCTTCGCTTTAATCGCAATACCGACCATCTGGATCATCTCACCGCTCATATCTCCAGCGAGATGCGCGCCAACAACGACTTCATCTTCACCTTGCGTGATCAACTTCATGAAGAAGCGATGATTACAGCCTGAAAGAATATTCTTCATCGGCCGGAAGTTCGTGGTGTAGACCTTCATGTCATCACCGAAGGCCCGACGTGCTTCGCCTTCCGTGATACCGCACACGCCGATGGGCGGACGAGTAAAGACAGCTGAAGCAATATTGCTGTGATCATAGGCCGTGGGATTGTCCTTGAAGGCGGTTTCAACAAACGCTACCCCTTCCCGGATCGCCACAGGCGTCAAGTTTACACGGTTGGTGACATCGCCCACGGCATAGATGTTTTTCTGTGTCGTCCGGGAATATTCATCAACCTTGACAGCACCATTTTCGTCAACCGCTACGCCCGCATTCTCCAGTCCCAGCGTGTCTGTTTTTGGCGCGCGGCCTGTCGCCATTAGGACGCAATCCGTCCCGATTTTCGTGCCATCATCAAAGGTCACGATCAAACCGCCATCTGTCTTTTTGATCTCTGTCGGCGTGATGTTGAAACGTGTATCAATGCCGTTGCGACGCTGAATGTCTCCCGCTTCAACACGGATTTCGGTATCAAACCCGCGAAGCAAACGGCCGCCCCGATAGGCTTGGATCACTTTAGAACCCATGCCTGCGAATATCCCGGCAAATTCACAAGCAATATAGCCCCCACCAATGACCAGCAGCCGTTCCGGTTGTGCCTTCAGATGGAAGACGTCATCCGAGACGATGGCATGCTCAATACCTTTGATCTTGGGAGTCCACGGCGATCCACCAACAGCGATCAGGATTGTTTCCGCAGTTACAGTCTTACCGCTTTTAGTGAGGCGCACCGTATGCGCATCCACGATTTCCGCGCGATCCCGGAACAAGTCCGCTCCATTCTTTTCGAGGATCCCGGTATAAATCCCTGAGAGGCGATTCACCTCAGTTTGAATATCGTCGCGCAACCGACCCCAGTCAAACTGCACGTTTTCCATCGACCAGCCATAGCCTTTGGACTTTTTGATCGCGTCGCCATAGTCCGCGCCATAGACGAGGTATTTCTTCGGCACGCAGCCCCGGATGACACAGGTCCCGCCCGGCATACTTTCTTCTGCAACCCCAACGCGCTTGCCAAGCTGAGCCGCGAGGCGCGCAGACCGAACACCCCCTGATCCCGCGCCAATGACGAAGAGCTCGTAATCGTATTTGCTCATTTAAACATCTCGTCTGATTTCGAGGACTTTAGCGTGGTCGATTTCGCCGATGATCACGACACTGGCGAGATCAATGAACAGCCCACTTTCCATGACGCCTGGAATAGAGGCCAGTGCCTGTGCGGTTTGAACAGGGTCCGGTATCGTCTGGCAATCACAATCCAAAATATAGTGGCCGCCATCTGTTATGAGGGGACCCGTATCATCTTTGGATTGACGCAAGGTCGTGACGCCGTCCTGGCAGCCTGTATCGAGAAGCGCTTGGTAAACTTGAGTGGCTGTGACACCCAAACAGAACGGATCCACTTCTACAGGCAGCGGAAACGCGCCCAACGTCTCGACCATCTTACGCTCATCGACGATGACCACCATGCGGTCAGACGCTTGTGCGACGATCTTTTCGCGCAGCAGACACGCCCCTCCGCCTTTAATCAGATGAAAGGCCTGATCCACCTCGTCAGCGCCGTCGATGGTCAGGTCTATCCGTTCCACACGATCCGGTTCGATAAGTGGTATCCCCGCTTCAAGGGCCACATGGGCTGTGCGTTGCGATGTCGACACTCCAGCGACTTTCAATCCGCCAGCCACGCGGTCACCCAGACGGTCGAGGAAGATTTCAGCCGTACTGCCTGATCCGAGGCCCAGCACCATCCCGTCTTTGACGAATTCGAGCGCGGCTGTCGCCGCATTCTCCTTTGCGACACTCATTTGGATTGCTTTCGTTTGGTCATGGCGGCGCGGAACCGGGCGGCCCATCCCTCTTTGTTCACCTGATCAGAGCGGGCAATCGCCAGCGAGTCCTTGGGAACATCTTTCGTGACCACCGCGCCTGTCGCTGTAAATGCACCGTCATGGACCGTCACAGGGGCAACAAGCGATGTATGCGTGCCAATGAAGACACCGTCGCCAATGGTCGTCTTATGCTTGAAAAAGCCATCATAGTTGCAGGTGACCGTCCCTGCTCCGACATTCGTCCCTTCACCGATTTCTGTATCGCCAAGATAGGTGAGATGGGACGCTTTAGAGCCTGCACCCAACCGTGTCTTTTTCACTTCGACAAAGTTACCAATGAAACTGTTCTCGCCCAAGTCAGCGCCGGGGCGGATGCGGGCAAACGGACCGACAGACGCCCCTTCGCGAATAATAGCGCCTTCCACATGGCAGAAGGGTTGTATCGTTGCGCCGGATTTGACCGTCACACCAGGCCCAAAGACCACGTGTTCGCCAATAACAGCATCCTGCTCAACTATCGTGTTATAGCTGAAAAAGATGGTATCTGGATCATTCAAGGTGACGCCCCGTTCCAACGCAGATTGACGTGCCTTCGTTTGAAACGCCACATTGGCCGCAGCAAGATCAACGCGCGAGTTCACGCCTAGCATTTCGCCCTCATCGCCTCTCACAACGGACGCCCGCTTTCCGGACTGACGCATAATCTCAATGACGTCTGTCAGATAATATTCGCCCTTCGCATTATCGTTCGTCACGCTTTCGAGCGCTATATAAAGATCGGATGAATTGGCTGCGAGAACGCCGCTATTACAGAGAGTTACTACCAGTTCTTCAGGCGAAGCTTCTTTCGCTTCAACGATTTTTTCGAGTGAGCCGTCTTTTTCTATCAAGCGGCCATAAGCGCCGGGGTCTTTCGCTTCAAAGCCAAGAACAGCAACATCAGATTGTTCCAATTCATCAAACACAGCATTGAGCGTCTCTGACGAGATCAGGGGCGTATCGGCGAACAGGACAGCAATATCGCCATCGTATTCACCGACGGCATCACGCGCCGCGTTGACCGCATGCCCCGTGCCCAGTTGCGGTTCCTGAACAGCAATCTCTAGGCCTTCAACTCTGCGAGTGTCTCAATCACGCCAGGGAAAGGTTCAGAGCAATCGGCAATCGTATCCGCATAGCGTTTCAGGAAGTCCTGCTGAAGTTCATCCAATCGCTCTTCGGTGACGTTTTTACCGGCCCGTGCAAGTGCGTCTGAAATCAGACAACGCGATCCAAAGCCGACGACGGATCGCGCGAACTTATAGTCTGTCTCTGAAACGCCTTCTTTCGCGATCACTTCATTCGTGACGCGCACAAGATCCGGCGCGGTGTCAACAAGCGTGCCGTCCAAATCAAAGCAGATAGAGGCATTCACAAGCGAAGGCGTGAAATTTCCTGAATAGAGCCGTGTCATCTGTCGGCCTATCGGTTAAGTGCGACCGTATGACAATGTCTGATCCCGTAAAACGACCCCGCGCCGCGATTATTTTGGCCGCGGGCAAAAGCACCCGGATGAAGTCCTCTAAATCGAAGGTGTTGCATGACTTGGCGGGGCGTCCGCTGATGGAATGGGTGTGTTCGGTGGCACATTCAGCCGGGTGTGAACGCATCATTTGCGTTGTTGGC
>JBCBGR010000130.1:0-7376 GCA_038526555.1 Pseudomonadota bacterium | reverse complement strand
CTAGGCGTGATACATATACAAACGTGACCGCTAGCAGATTTCCATTCGGGCTCAGTTGAGCATCATGAGTATTCAACACCCTGAAATCGGCACCCAAGTCTGGTTTGACAAGGAGATCATTATATTTGTGACTGAGGTCTGAGACACTAACTGTTACGCCATCATCGCTGAGTAGAACAACACGCCTAAGTGCATCATCAACAGATAGGTTAAAGCGAAATACCCTTTTAGAAGGAAATGAGATGAACCGTTCAAAAAGCGGCGTTATTGCCAGATTCTTCCGCATCCTATTGAGCGCTTCCGCACTTGCGTCTAACTCATATGACTTCATCGCTAGAAGTGAACTGAGGTTCATCCGTTGATTTTGAGCGTTGGCAAGATTTTCGCTGTTAGCAAGAAGTAATTGCGCTCTATTGATGCGCTGCTCATCAAGAAGGCTACGGTTCTTATTATTCGCATCCACTGCGAAGAATATTGATAGAAGCGTCGTCATTAAGAGTATCAGTAATGCGCCTGAAAGCCATATAAGGCGCTTTTGGCTTTGACGACGCAAGTCAAAGCTTTCGATGATTTTATTGATCGTATTCTCAGATGGCCCAGATGACAGTTCGCGGTCCTCCAAGATCCGCAAAATTTCATCGGGCAGATATTCCTTGAACGGGTCATCACCCTGATCAACTGATTGTATATCTCCAAAATCGATTGGAATGATCCGACGGCCTGTCTTTGAGAAAATCTCCAACTCACGTTTGACAGGACCTGACTCTCGGGCGGCATCTGTTGCGATGAGGATTAGTTGGCCGGTACGATTAAGCGCCCAAGATCCGATTTGTTTCCAATCGTCTCCCCTCGAATATGATTTGGAGTCCAAGAAGACGTCAAACCCATGCTCTTCGAGTGCAGTCGCCATCTTAACGGAATAATCACGGCCATCTTTCCAGGCGTATGAGATAAAATAATCATAGCCGAACAGGCGATCCGCAAACCGTTTCAGTCTCGATTTCGGTTTAAAATCGCCCATAGAATCTCTCAGAGATATTGGTGTCGTTTCAGATATGAGACATTACAATCTGAAATCCTGATCTTGACTATCCGGATCACATGGGCGGGTCTCTAAGGCCTTAATCAGGTTTTTCGGCCGGTATTTTGTGTCAGCCTGCCATCGTTTGAACACGCTGACATCGATAACCTCGCGGATTGGTTCAATCCAGCCACCTGAGACGCCCCTGCCCGGCGAGCCGATTTCCCGTCGATAGCGCTTTCCAAAACGCACAAGACGATAGAGCCCTTTCAAGAAGGCTTTGTAGGAGTCACCCAACGCATGTGTATGCTCTAACTGAGTGGCTTGAGGTATATGCTCGAGCGCCAAACCATGGCTTGCCGCTTTCGCCATAATCCAAGCGAAGGGCGCGCTCACGACAGGGAGATTATCGCCACCGCCGACATCGCCATGCGACCCGCAAAACCATCTTTGTTCAACACGCGACTGAAACTTTTCGCGACGCTCTTGAGTCTCAGCCTCTGAAGCGCCGTTGTTGATATAGTGATGCAAGATCACAGACCTGAAGGGCTTACGGTGCTCATCGATGGCTAAAGCGTGATAAAAATGCTCATAGGTTGAGCTCCATCGGGGATTATGGAACTGTAGGGCATTCCTCGAAAACCGCGAAAAGTTTCCAATAGGAACCCCCACAGTCGCAACACTATCCCATATTCCGATCATCTTAATCGGAATGCGGCGAGATTGGGTTAGGAACGCGCGTTCCCCTTCAGTGATGGCCTCCGGATCTGTTCGGTTGAGATATTCAAGCTCATAGATCGGCTTTCGTTTATCCCACGTCTCGTAAAGCTTGAATATCTCTTTGGACGTTATGTGGCTATCAGGCCGAATAAGACCCCACCGCATCATCATTCCTGTAACAGATGTCGCTGTGAAAGCACCTCTTGAAAATCCAAAAATGAAAACGTCATCCCCGTCTTCATAATTCTTTGACAGCCAATCATAGGCCTGGATGACATTTTTTCTAAGCCCTTTGCCAAAAACACCGCCGCGGAAAGTCTCAAATGGCTGTGTCCCTAATCCATGATCATAATAAACACGTTGCTCTCGGCCTTCGGCTTCTGAGGCAACCAGTTCTTTGGCGCGGTACACATTCGTGTTGGATTCTGCCGTATTCCATGTGCCGTCGAGAAATAACGCAACTGTCTTCTTTGCCATGAGACCCACCCGTCATATTTGTGGATCTACTGTAGGATGCATCATATGTAATGCAATCAATAATTTTATTTGGTCAAGCGGATATACTCATTTGGAGGTCTGAAATAATAATGTCACAGCTTATCTATAAGAGATCTCATATATTGAGGCATTATTACGGGGGCAGCTATGAATGATCCATTTCAGATGCAAAGAGAATTGCGATATGGCGCGCCAGTCTGCGATCAAATTCTGACAGGTCGTCATTTCACCATTGGTTATTCCTGGTATTTCAGACAAGCCAAATGGGTTCTTGAAATCATCAATCCTCTCGAACGTCTTCTGGCGCAGGAATATGATGATGGTGAGCGCCTCGACAATTTTCGCGCGGATCAACGTATCCCGTGGCGTTTTCGCGCGAGCCTGGGCGCTTACAAGGGAAACGGCTACGACCGTGGCCACCTTGCGCCCAGTGCCAACCTGCGAGAGACCAGACTCCAGAACAGTGAGACATTCCTGCTCTCTAACATGTCGCCGCAAAAACCAGAGTTTAATCGACGCATTTGGCGCGATCTGGAAAAAGCTATTCGCCAGTTAGACTCTCAAGACCACGTCATGGAAACCTATGTGCTTACCGCACCTGTTTTCTATTTCGGGAAAGTCATCGAGACCATTGGTGACCGCAAAGCCAAATACGGTATTGATATTCCGATCCCGCACGCCTTCATCAAAAGCGTCTTTACAGAGCAGAGTAATGGCGAGTTTAAGCTATGGACGTTTATGATCGAAAATGAAGAGCAAACGGATAAGGACCTCAGCAAATATTTAATTAAAACCTATAATGCCGAACAATATGTGGGCGGTCGTTTTTGGGATCGTGTCTCCGGCGGCGATCTGCATGATCAAAAACGAAAGAAGGGAACCATGTGGTCCTTGGATAAGGGCGACACAGGTGAACTGACCCAATCGGCATTATCGAAGCTCAAAGAAGCTGACGTTGTCAACATTGCGATTGAAATGGGCATCGATGCCTCCGCCTCAGACCGCAAACAGGACACGATTGATAAGATCCTGGCGCGCGCGGCGGCGGGCACTCAGGCAAATACGTGACAAGGTGCATTGTCTAATCGCGGTAAATGAGGGCGAGCGTCGCAGCCCTCTCATACCGTAATGTCTATCTCTGCACCGTGGGTCGGCGAGTGTGTTCGCGGGATTGAGGGAACTCCTCTGCGCTAAAACATCGAAGGCTCAGATATTGAGCCTCAAGCTTGCCCAAAGGCGCATTCATATTGCTGACCGTCATCGCCAATTTCATCCCAGCCGGCTTTTGACGCGACCCAAATATGCGCTGCGACGTGCAGATCGGTCTTGGTATCATCAAGAAGCCCGACAGGCACCGCCATGCGCGCCGCGTCATTGGCGACAGGTAGGGCCGAACCACAGACTTTACAAAAAGCGCTGTGCCAGTCCGCACTGGGCTTATGCCAGTGGCCTATTTGATCTTCGCCGCGGCGCCAGGTTAGAGACTCGTTGGTCACAACGATAACGGCCACACCGTTATTGCCTGTCCATTTACGGCAGATGGAACAGTGACACATGTAAATGTCTTTAACGTCGGCATCGATTTCAAAGGCCACAGCGCCACAATTACATTCCCCCTTCAACATATGACTCCCCATAATGTGGCCATAAACGCTTGATAGGACCGGGTCTCTGGCTGAAATTCGCTCTTGAGATGTATCACTATTCCACAGCCCAAACGACATGATAAGCGTATCGCAGCATTCAATGGATTGAGTGGGACATTGGCCTCGTTTACGCAGGCCATGAAAGTGATGAAGCCTTGTGACTGATTGTCGAGACCGTGCAGACGCCTGATCCACGCCCATTCGGACCCTCTCCCGTTGCACCGATCGCGCAGCGAAAAGGCGGGCATAATCGGCTGTCTTACTATCTGTTGCGGTTTTGGGTCCTGGGCGTTCCACTCGCGCTGATTGGACTAGCTATCGGGTTTTATCTCAGCCGCGATTATCAGCCGACATTCCAGGCAAGCAGCCTCATCGCATTAGAGCGTTCTGCTACATCTGATGGTAGCGAAGACCCTTTGCAGGAACAAACCATCCTTTTCTCAGAAGCGGTCGTTCTGGAAAGTCGTACCGTGATTGATAGTGTTGTCGACCGCCTCGAGCTTGATGAGACACTCGCAATCCTGCCAGATTGGAATGCGCGCCTCCCGCAACAGGCGCGTATCCAAGCGGCGTCTAATTTTGTAGATGACGCCCTGTCCGTGAGCGAGCAGATTGACCGTCGCACCTTGAGCGTCGATGTCACAACACCTGACCCCATCCTGTCCGCCGATATCGCGAATGCAGCGACAGATATTTTCATCGAGTTACGTGGCAATCGGCGCCAAGAGTGGCTCGACCGGGAACGCAACACTCTAGAGGCGCGCGTTGCAACCCTCAAACAAGACTTACTTCTTGCGGAAGAAAGATTGTTCGCTGAAGTGGAGAACAGCGAGCCTGTCTCTGGCGGACAGTCACGGACTGTTCTGCAACAGGACTTATCGCGTGCCGAAAGTCAGACCTTACGTTTGCAGGCCGAAGCCGATCGACTTCAATCACTCAACCCCGTCTCACTCGCTGCGACCGACCCGGAACTGGCTATGGTCAGGCTTGAACGCGGCCGACTGCAAGACGAGTATAATCGACTGAGCGCGGATCTCGGCCCGCTTCACCCCCGCATGGTTGCACTTCAGGACCAAATTGACGGTCTTTCTGCGCAGTTTGAAACCGGAATTGCCGAGCGGCGCGCAGCTGCGCGTGCGGCCATGGAAACGGCGCAAGCCGAAGAGGCCGCGCTTCGCACCCAATTGGAAACGACAGAAAATCAACTCAGAGAGTCAGCCCAGCTGGACTTCGCAACCAGCGCTTTGAAACGCGATGTCGATCTGCTGAGCCTCCAACTCACGCGTGCCGTAGAAGATCTCGCAGCGTTTCAAACACAAAGCGTCTCTGATCCGCTTTTTACAATCCGCGAACGCGCGCTCGTTCCCAACGCTCCTGTTCTGGCGCTTGAGACTTTCAATCCCAGCTTGGGTCTGATCTTGGGCGGCCTCTTGGGGTTTGGTCTTTTCGTCCTGCAAGACCGATTAAGGGACCGAGTCTCTCACCCCCGCGATATCTCTGACAAGCTGGGCGAAACACTGATTGGGGTTGTCCCAAAAGAGAAGGGCCGCGATCGCGTCGCATCGTCAGACTTCGATCCGCAAACGCCGATCGCCGAAGCAGCTGCATCGATCGTGGCGCGGATCATCAAGAAAAAACCGAAAGATTCTGCCCTTATTGTTCACATTACCAGCACGCGCAGTGGTGAAGGCAAATCGACGCTGGCGCTGGCCTTAGCGCGGGCCTTTGCGAGCACCGGTGACGCCCTCGCCTCTGAAATCCAGCAAGGCAAAGTCAAAATCGATCCGACAAACCAACCGACCTTGTCAGATGCAGACCCAACGCAAGAAGACGGACCCAAAGCCTTTAGCGGTTACCGGACCCTCATCATTGACGCCGATATGCGCCGCCCATCTTTCGTTGTTGAGAACCCGGATGCGATTGGTCTTGAAACTGTTCTAAAAGAGCCAAATTTGCTGAGCAAAGCAGTCCGGCCCACAAGCAATAGCGCACTGTTCCTACTGCCTTGTAAAACCGTGGCAGAGAATCCGGCGGGTCTCCTCTCTGGGGACAACTTTCCAGAAATGCTCGACTTCCTCCGTCCCGTTCTCGATGTGATCGTAATCGACGGACCGCCAACACTTGGACTGGCGGATGCGGCCCTGATTGGACAAAGCAGTGACCTCAGCCTCTATGTTGTTGAGCAAAATGGGTTGCGCCGGGATCATGTCGCCGCTGCCATCGCTCGCATGAAAGAGAGTGGATGCACAATTGGCGGGGTCATCCTGACGAAATTCGATCTGGGCGCATTCAGCCAGTCGGATATGTATCGCTATACTTACGGCAATGAGTCTTACGCTTATGGCGATGAGAAGAAGAAAGGCCTGTTCGGGCGCTTCAAATCATCAGAGCGGTCCATTCAATTGAAGTGATCTTGTGGCCCGTCGATGAGTGTTCAGGCGCTAATATCGACCCAGTGCTCTTTGTACCAATCCACAAAATGCGGGATGCCGACGCTTAAGGGCGTACCCGCCTTATAGCCAAAGTCGCGTTCGGCTGCGCTGACATCCGCAAACGTATTGCTCACATCACCTTTTTGTTTCTCCAGGATTGTCTTGGTGGCCGTACGTCCGCACGCCGCCTCAACGCTCTCAACGAGATCCATCAATGTGTTCGGACTATTATTGCCCAGATTGTAGATTTCATGACCCGACGCTGGAGGTGTCCTCACAATGGTTGGCAGCACTTTGGCAATGTCATCGATATAGGTGAAATCGCGGCGCATCTCGTCCGGCGAGAAGAGTGAGATAGGCTCGCCGCGCATGATCTTATCCGTGAAAAGGAAGTAGGCCATGTCCGGACGGCCCCATGGCCCATAGACCGTGAAAAAGCGCAGACCCGTCTGCGGGATCGCGTAAAGCGCTTTGTAACTCTGCGCGAGCATTTCACCACCCAGCTTTGTCGCTGCATAAAGCGAAACGGGCGAACGAACTGTGTCTTCTTCTTTGAACGGCCCGCCAGAACGATCCCCATAGACCGAACTACTACTGGCGTAGACGAGATGCTCTAGGTCCGGTGCATGACGCGCCAACTCAAGAATATTCAGATGCCCGACAAGATTAGCCTGAACATAGGCGTGAGGGTTAACGAGACTGTATCGCACACCCGCTTGTGCAGCGAGATGCAGGATATGGGTTAGCTTTACACCCTCAGTCGCCGCTTGCAGCGCGGCCATGTCGGTGATGTCTGTCGGCGAAAAGCGGAAATTGGGTTGCGTGTTGAGTTCAGCGATACGCGCCTGCTTGAGCTTGGGCGCGTAATAATCATTCAGATTATCAACGCCGATCACATGAAAACCCGCCTTGATCAGGAACCGCGTGGCATGAAATCCGATAAAGCCAGCCGCGCCGGTAACGAGGATCGTGTAAGCCACGAGCCTGACCTTCCTTAGGCCATGAGTTCGAGATCAGCCGCCACCATTTCAGACACAAGGGTCTTGAACGGTGTTGTGT